>JABZFQ010000201.1 GCA_014237365.1 Desulfobacteraceae bacterium
TTTTTAGGTTAACTTGTTGCCTGGTTTCGCAAGTTCACAATTTTCGAACCTTCAAAAACTATAATTGGAGCAATATTGATAAATGTTGATATTAGAGTAAATCAACAGAGTCATATATAACAGACCTATGAAAAATGAATATCAGAAAAGAGCTGAAAAACTAAGCAAAGCGGTGGGGGCTAAAGAAGTCCGCAAGATAAAAGCTCGTCGCGAAAAAGACAGTGGCATCCGGTTCGGACTGGGCATGTTCGGCCTTGTCGGCTGGTCGGTGGCCGTTCCCACATTGATCGGCATTGCGCTAGGCATCCGGATAGATCTGAAATGGCCGAGTCGCTATTCGTGGACACTCATGCTTCTTATTATCGGCGTCATCCTTGGCTGTTTGAATGCCTGGTTCTGGATTACGTGTGAGCGAAAGAAGATTGATACCTAAAGTGATCGGTTCAAGATTCAAGGGTTATAATCTAGTTTACAAGGGTTCAGTGTTGATAACCTATGAACTTTGAACGGTGAACTTTCTTTATTGATGCATCATTTTTTTGTTAACATCCAGTTAGAAATCTTCAACCGTAAACCGTGAACGTTGAACCGCTCAACTCGGGTGATAACAGGAGATATTGATTTTTGGCAGCTACCTTGCTATTTATATTAGCTTTTGCAGCAGGTATTGGACTCGGGATATTTTATTTTGGCGGCCTCTGGTTGACAGTAAGGCGACTCCCCGCTGCGCGACATCCTGTTCTTTTAAGCTTTTGCAGTTTTTTCTGCCGTCTGGTAGTGGTTCTGGCCGGCTTTTATTTTGTTATGGACGGCCATTGGCTGCGGCTGATTGTTTGCATGCTGGGTTTTCTGGGGATGCGGAGCATCCTTGTGCGTCTCTGGGGGCCGGATAGAGAAAAGCTCAAAGCTCAAAGGTGAAAGCTCAAAGCAGTAACGAGTGACGAGAATTATGCATATAACTCCTGATACTTTAATTATCTTTCAATGGGGTCCTGTTTCCCTGAATGGAACCATCTTTTTTACCTGGTGCGTGATGGCTTTGATGGTTTTTAGCTCCTGGCTGATAACCCGAAAGCTTTCCACGGAAACTCATTTGTCTCGATGGCAGAACCTTGTTGAAGTTCTGGTGACCGGTATTAGGGATGAGATTCGCGACATTAGCAGCCATGACCCGGACAAGTACCTTTCTTTTGTGGGCACGCTCTTTTTATTTATAGCTGTTTCGAATCTTCTTAGCATTGTTCCTGGTTATAAACCGCCCACAGGCTCTTTTTCAACCACGGCAGCGCTTGCCCTGTGCGTTTTTGTAGCTGTTCCCCTCTATGGTATTTCCCAAAAAGGCCTTTCCTACTTTAAACAGTACATTGAGCCCTCTGTGTTTATGTTGCCGTTCAATATTATCGGAGAGATATCACGCACTTTTGCAATGGCAGTTCGACTATTTGGAAACATTATGAGCGGTACAATTATCGCTGCCATCCTGCTTACAATTGCGCCTCTTATCTTTCCAGTTCTCATGCAGATTTTAGGACTTTTGATCGGATTAATCCAGGCATATATCTTTGCAATCCTGGCTATGGTATACATCGCTGCCGCAACCCGAGTGCAGCGCAAGGAAGAAGAGACCGGCCGGCAAAGCGAAAAAGGAGATTTGTTAAATGGATAATGTTAGCATTATTGGAGCCATGTCTATTATTGCTTCCGGACTGACAATGGCCATCGGTTCAATCGGTTCCGCTTTGGGAGAAGGGCGGGCGCTGGCACAGGCTTTGAGCGCCATTGCTCAGCAGCCTGATGAGACCAATAATATTACTCGGACCCTCTTTGTGGGTATGGCTATGGTAGAATCTACCGCAATTTACTGCTTTGTGGTGTCCATGATTCTGATTTTTGCTAATCCATTCTGGGAGTATGTTGTATCCAAGGCAGGAGGATAACCTGTGCTTATTGACTGGTTTACCGTGATTGCCCAGGTTATTAATTTTCTTGTGCTCGTTTACCTGCTCAAACGTTTTCTTTACGGCCCGATTATCAGGGCCATTGACGAACGAGAGAGAAAAATTGCTCTTCGCCTGGAAGAAGCCAGTAGGAAGAAAGAAGTGGCTGATCTGGAGGCGGAAAACTATCGCAGAAAAAACAGGGAATTTAATGAACGTCGCGAAGAGATGTTCTCTCAGATCAAGGAGGAAGTGGAGGTTCGCCGGAAAGATCTCATAAACGAAGCCCGCAACCAGGTTGATGCCGGCAGGACAAAGTGGTATGAGGCGATCCAAAGAGAGAGAGAAGCGTTTCTTCAAGACCTGCGACGTCGGGCAGGGAGGCAGACTTGCGCTATTTCCCGCCGAGCATTAAAGGATATGGCAGATGTTGATTTGGAAAATCAGATCATCCATGTCTTCATTGAAAGACTTCTGAGTCTTAACAGGGATGAGATAAAGGCGCTTAAGGAATCCATACATCAATTACCGCAAAAAATCAGCGTGCGCAGTGCTTTTAAAATTCCGGGGAAACCGGCTGGAGAAATTAAGAAAGCTCTGCGGAATCAGGCAGGCGGCCATGTTGATGTACAGTTTGAGGTTTCACCGGATCTTATATGCGGCATTGAATTGAAATTAGAGGGCAGCAGAATATCGTGGAATGTGGATGATTATCTGGAAACCCTTGAAGAGAGTCTGCTTGCAGCGCTTGAGAGCAAAGCAGAAAAGGTTGCTGATAGACTTTCAGATAAATAATTTCACTGCGTTATCAGTCAAAATCTTCGACGACGTACAACTTAGCACGACTTACTCAGATTTTTCCTTCTAGCCTTGTGAAATGAATTATCTGAAAATCTATTAGAAAAAAAATGGCAGAGGATAATACAACGCTGAAATCATTTTTAGATGACACCTTCACGCTTTTTGACGGCGTTCTTGAAGACCACATGCCGGAGCTGAAGAGCCGTGAGGTGGGCACAGTGAACTATATCGGCCAGGGCATTGCACGGGTGGATGGTTTGCCGGGAATCAGATCAGAGGAACTGGTCCGCTTTTCCGGCGATGTTTACGGCATGGTTTTTAACATTGATGTTTCAGAGATAGGGGTTATTCTTTTTGGCGAAAGCAATGAACTAAAGGCGGGTTCCGAGGTAAGAAGCACCGGGCGGGTTCTGGATGTGCCGGTAGGTGATGCCCTGATCGGCCGTTTTGTGGATCCCATGGGCCGCCCTCTGGATAATTTGGGCCATGTCCATACTTCCGGTAGACGTCCTGTTGAACGGCAGGCTCCTGAGATTATGGACCGCTCTCCTGTGACAGTTCCGCTTCAAACAGGGCTCAAGGTGGTGGACGCATTAATTCCGGTCGGTCGCGGCCAGCGGGAACTCATTCTTGGTGACAGGCAAACAGGCAAGACAGCGATTGCGCTGGATACGATGATCAACCAGAAGGATAAAGATGTTATCTGCATCTATTGTGCCATTGGCCGGAGAAGCTCATCTGTAGCAAAACTTATTAACGATCTCCGCAAACACGGCGCCATGAGTTACTCTATTGTTGTGGTAGCTGAAGGAGAAAGCCCTCCCGGGTTGCAGTTCATCGCGCCCTATGCAGCAACTACCATGGCAGAATATTTTATGGAACAGGGAAGGGACGTGTTGATCATATACGACGATCTGACACGCCATGCCCGGGCATATCGGGAGGTTTCGCTTTTGCTGCGCCGTCCTCCCGGCAGGGAGGCGTTTCCAGGCGATATATTCTATATCCATTCCAGACTCCTTGAACGCTCAACCCATCTTAAGGGAAGACTCGGGGGCGGCTCTTTGACTGCCCTGCCCATCGTGGAGACAGAGGCTCAAAACATATCCGCATATATTCCAACAAACATCATCTCGATCACCGACGGCCAGATATATCTTTCCCCTGACCTCTTTCAAAAAGGTATCCTTCCGGCTGTGGACGTTGGAAAATCAGTATCTAGGGTTGGCGGAAAAACACAGCTTGCCGCATATCGAGCCGTTGCCGGCGACTTGCGCCTTTCCTATTCGCAGTTCGAGGAACTGGAGACATTTTCACGATTTGGAACGCGTCTGGATGAGGAGACACGCAAGACTCTGGATCGCGGGCGCCGGGTCAGGGAAGTTCTCAAACAGTCTCAATATGAACCCATGCCTGTTCCGGAGCAGGCCGCTGTTCTTGTGGCAGTAACCGGCGGCATTTTTGATCAGATATCGCTCGATCAGATAGCAGGTGCCGAGCAGCTTATACGTAAGGCCGTTACCACACAACTGCCTGATCTTTGCGCGCGCATTCAATCCGGAGATAAGCTTGGTGATGAGGATCGTAATGCCATTCTGGGCATTGCAGGGAAGGCCATTGAAAAAATGGAGTCAGACAATGCAAACGATTGAGCAGTTGAAACGCACAATTAAGAGCGTGGACGAAATACATGGCAAAAGCCAGAAAGAACAACACCGAAGAGGCGATTGAAAAACAGCTCTGGAAAGCAGCCGATAAGCTCAGGAAAAATATTGATGCCGCGGAATACAAACACATTATTCTGGGATTGATATTCCTGAAGTATATTTCTGATGCATTTGAAGAATTATTCAGCAAACTGAAAAAAGGTGAAGGCGAATATGCCGGCGCAGACCCGGAAGACAAGGACGAATACAAGGCGGAGAATATCTTTTTTGTGCCGGAAATTGCCCGCTGGTCTTATCTGCAATCCAAAGCCAAATTGCCTGAAATCGGTAAGGAGGTTGACCATGCGATGGATGCTATCGAAAAGGACAATTTCTCGCTTCGGGATGTGTTGCCGAAAGTCTATGCCAGGGGCAACCTTGACCCAACTAATCTTGGCGGTTTGATTGACCTTGTTGGAAACATTGCTCTTGGTGATGCCAAAGCCCGAAGCGCTGATGTGCTGGGTCATGTGTTTGAATATTTCCTCGGTGAATTTGCTCTGGCGGAGGGCAAAAAAGGCGGTCAGGCCGGTTTATTGATGCCCGCAATATGGGGCATTTGATCAACCGCAGAACACGGGAGTTTTTAGCGGAAGATATTGCCGCCATCGCCGGAACCTATCACAACTGGCGTAATCCAGACGGGGATTATGAAGATGTCAAAGGGTTCTGCAATTCCGCTTCTTGCCAAACTGAAGGCAGAGTTTGAAGTGCAGTTACAGGAGGAAACGAGATTAAATGCCCTGATTGCCGAGAATTTGGGGAAGGTGAAACTGCTATGAAACAAGCTCTAATCCAAAATAAAGCCTATTCAAACTGGCTCAAAGAACTCAAACAAAAAGTCCGATTGGTTCAGATAAAAGCGGCAGTTAAAGTCAATTCCGAGTTGCTCCGGTTTTATTGGGAGTTGGGACGGGATATTGTAGATAAACAGAAAAATACCAAATGGGGCGATGGCTTTTTAAAGCAACTAAGCCAAGATTTATCATCGACATTTCCAGATATGAAGGGTTTTTCCAAAAGAAATCTGGAACTGATTCGTAAATGGTATCGGTTTTGGTCAGATAACACCTTAATTGCGAAGCAACTTGCTACGCAAACAGAGTCTGTTCATATTATTCCTATTTTTCAGATTCCGTGGTGGCATAATGTTGTCATTATCACAAAAATACAAAACAGTGACAAAGCCTTTTTTTATGTCAACAAAACCATTCAAAACAACTGGTCAAGATCTGTTTTAACTCATCATATTGAAAACGATTTGTTTAAGCGAGAGGGTAAAGCTGTTACCAATTTTGAGTCGACATTACCGGCTCCGCAATCGGATCTGGCAAGAGAAATCCTAAAAGACCCTTACAACTTCGATTTTCTGATATTAACGGAAAAACACAACGAAAAAGAGCTGGAAAATGCTCTGATAAACCATGTTACCAAATTTTTGTTGGAACTGGGAGTCGGGTTTTCTTATATCGGGCGGCAATATAAGCTGGAGATTAATGGTGATGAGTTTTTCATTGATCTGCTCTTCTATCATGTGAAGCTTCATTGCCATGTCGTGGTTGAACTGAAATCGGTAAAATTCAAACCGGAATTTGCCGGAAAGCTGAATTTTTATGTGTCGGCTGTGGATGGCATCTTAAAATCAGAACAGGACAATCCTACCGTTGGCATTCTTATCTGCAAATCGAAAAATAATACAGTGGTGGAATATACCCTGAAGGATGTTCATAAACCTATTGGGGTGAGTGAATATATCATCACCAAAAATCTACCGAATGAGTTTAAGTCTTCTTTGCCAAGTATTGAAGATATTGAGGCGGAATTGACTGGAATGGAAGAATGAAATGAAAAATTGATAATGGATAATTATAAAGCGGAGTTTGAGGGGCAGTTGGAACCTGCCTGTTCGGGCGAACAGTATGCAGACAGGGAGAGCATACTGTTGAATGCTCTTATTGCAAAGAATTTGAAGAAGGTGAAAGTTAATGGGTGAGTGGAAGGAAAAGTCGCTTTCTGATTTGGCAATTCTCTACAACGATAGTTGGAAGGTTGGTGATGAAGAATGCCCCTATATTGCCTTGGAACATATTGAAGAAAGCAAACTAAGATTAAATGGGATTGGTCATTCTGATATTATTGCGAGTAACAAGTACCGCTTCAACGAAAAAAACTTTCTTTTTGGAAAATTGCGTCCATATTTCCGAAAAGTTGTAAAACCGCAATTTAGTGGTATTTGTTCTACAGATATTTGGGTGGTGGGTGCTTGTAGTGAAACGGATTTAACTTTCCTGTTTTATCTATTTGCAAATCAAGCATTTGTTGATTTGGCTTATTCTGGATCATCAGGCACAAGAATGCCGCGGGCTGACTGGAAATTTATGAAAGACACTGTATGGCTCATTCCATCAGATATAGAAGAACAGCGCGCCATCGCCTCTGTCCTTTCCAGTCTTGACGACAAAATAGACCTGCTCCACCGCCAGAACAAAACCCTCGAAGCCATGGCGGAAACGCTTTTCAGGCAGTGGTTTGTGGAGGAAGCGCAGGAGGATTGGGAGGAGAACAGCCTTCTTGAAGTTATTCAATTAATCGGCGGAGGAACACCTAAAATGGCAATCGATGAATATTGGGATGGTGATATTCCTTGGTTGGCTGGTGGTGACATTGCATCGAACCACAAATCTTTTATAAATTGCTCAGTAAAAAGTATCACAGAAGTCGGGTTAAATAACAGTTCAGCAAAGCTTTTGCCAAAATATGCAACCGTTATTTCAGCAAGAGGAACTGTTGGGAAGTATTGTTTAGTTGCTCAATCAATGGCTTTTAGTCAGTCTAATTACGGCATATTACCTAACCCTAAAATTTCAGAATGCTTTTTCTTTACATACTTGCTTGTGAACCATGTGGTCGAAGAATTACAGTCTTCAGCTTATGGTAGTGTTTTTGATACGATAACAACTACCACTTTCAAAGAAATTAAAGTCATTTTGCCGACAGAAACTGAAAACCTTAGATTTGAGCAATCGGTGTCGCCATACTTTAAGAAAATGTTTCTGAACAAATCCCAAATCCGCACCCTCGAAAAACTCCGAGATACACTTTTGCCAAAATTAATGAGCGGTGAAGTTAGGGTGAAAACATGAAGAATGGTTCTATAACGGGCAACGGCAACCAAAATAGGGCAACCACAAGGGATTGCCCCTACGGGTGGGCGAACATATAGGTTCGCCCCTACATACGATGATTTAATGTGGTAAAATGATGGCCACCAATACATTTATTCAGAAATACAACCCCGATATTCATCACCGCCGTTCCATTCGATTAAAAGGATATGATTATACGAAGGCAGGATTATATTTCATCACCATTTGCACACAAAACCGATTGTGTTTATTTGGAGAAATTGAAAATGGGGAAATAATTTTGAACGATCCAGGGATAATGATTGAACGCCAATGGCGGGAATTGATATATCGTTTTGATAACATCAAATCAGATGATTTTGTCGTCATGCCAAACCATTTTCATGGAATTGTTAAATTCGTAGGGGTGCCCCTTGTGGGTACCCAAAATACGGAACAACCACGAACAATAGTGCAACCACAAGGGATTGCCCCTACGATTGGAGATGTGGCGGGGGCATTTAAATCATTGACCACCAATGAATATATTCGGGGTGTTAAAAATAATGGTTGGTTACGGTTTAACAAAAGATTATGGCAACGCAATTATTACGAACACATTATCCGTAATGAAAAATCCTATTATCAAATATTGGAATATATACAAACTAATCCAATGAAATGGCAGGATGATAAATACTATGTCTAAAATCACCGAATCCGCTATTGAAAAATTTGCCATCGAACTCTTTGAAAAGCAGGGCTATCAATACATCTATGCTTCTGATATTGCCTCGGACTTGTCTATGTGCGACGCACAGGCAGGCAGCAAGACACCAATAAGGAAAATACAATGAAAGAAAATCTCCCTGATAAACAGTCAAATTTCCTCCTCTACACCGGAAACGACGGAAAAGTAAATATCGGCTACCAACGTAAGGCGGGACAGACTGTAAATTCAATCAGTTGGCAACCCCTTAGATTTTGCTTGATTGCGAAATTGCCATAGAACCAAAATAGCGTAAAGTGTCCCGCTTTAAGTTGAAAAGGAAGCAACTCTTTCTATTTTGGAAACAGTTCAAAAGGAAGGGGCAAGGCCAGTAGAAGCCCAAAATACTTTAATACCAAAACTAATAAATGGTGAAGTGAGGGTGGCAGTATGAGTGAATTCAATCTCGTTAATATTGACACCTCATTTGAAAGTTATCAGCAGCTTATCAACCTGTACAATGAAAACAAGGATAATTGGTTTGAGACCATTGAAATTTCTTTTCAGCAATGGTTTGCGGCAAATTTAAGTTCTGCCATAGGGGGTATCCTGGACAAGCTGCTTGGGGAGTTAAATACGATTCATTTTAACAATATACCGCCCAAAATACAGACCATTATTCAAAAAAATAATTTTCTTTCCCATTTTGACTATCAACGAATTGATGATATTAACAATACTACCATTAGATATCTAAAGCTCAAGCCAACAGACGGCCGGTTCTTTCATGGTTATGTGGTAAAAGAATTGTTGAATCGTCCCGAATTGCCGAAAATGAGTTCAGCCTTGAAGAAAAAAATTGCCGAATCCATCTATGAAATTTTTGTAAATGCCCAGCTCCACAGTGAATCTGATTTTATCTATACATGCGGACAATTTTTCCCAACAAAGCATACCATCGAATTCACTATTACCGATACCGGTATAGGTTTCAAAAACCGAGTTAATAACAGATTTGAAACGAGTCTATCTTCAGTACAGGCAATCAAATGGGCAATGATTGATGGAAACTCAACAAAACAAGACATTTCCGGCGGAATCGGATTTGCTATTCTCAGAGAGTTTGTGAGTATAAATAAGGATAAAATACAAATTATCAGAGATGATGGATTTTATCAAATGGATTCCAATGGGGTACAAATTTGAAACAAGCTGAACTAATAGCGGAAGAGATTACGCGTGGAGAATAGCCGGGAAAATGGAAAGGCAGTTGAAAAAATGGAGTCAGACAATACAAATGATTGAGCAGTTGAAACGCAAAATTAAGAGCGCCGGCGATCTGCTCTCTGTTGTGAAGACGATGAAGGTTCTTGCCGCTGTGAGCATTCGGCAGTACGAGAAGGCTACGAAATCTCTTGTCGAATACAACCGGACAGTCGAAATGGGATTGCAGGTTGTTCTGAAACAGAGACCCGAGGGGATTAGAATAGCTGAGCCCGCTTTAAAAGAACGTCTTGGAGTTATTATTTTTGGTTCTGACCAGGGTATGGTTGGGCAGTTTAATGAAGTGATTGCGTGCCATGCGGTAAGCGAAATAAACAAACTCCGGGTGAAGCAAAAAAATCGCATAGTGCTGGCAGTGGGCATGCGAGTCATTCCATCTCTTGAAGAGGCGGGACAGCCCGTTGAAGAATACTTTTCTCCGCCTGGCTCAACTGCCGCCATCACATCTGCGGTAGAGGATATGACGCTGAAAATGGAGGAGTGGCGCTCGCAGCAGAAAATTGATCAGATCGTTATATTTTATAACAGAGAGAGTGGCGCATCTTATTCTCCTCATACCATCCATCTTTTGCCGGTCGATCCCGGATGGTTTCAAGATCTGGAGCAGAAACGCTGGCCATCGCGCGCCATCCCTTTTTTTACTATGGATTGGAACCGGCTGTTTTCTTCATTGATTCAACAATATCTCTTTGTATCCCTCTATCGTGCCTTTGCCGAGTCTCTGGCCAGCGAAAATGCCGGACGTCTTGCATCCATGCAGGCGGCCGAAAGGAATATTGAAGATCTCCTGGAAGAGCTCAACTCTCAATTTCAGCAACAGCGTCAAAGTTCTATTACGGAAGAACTTTTAGACATTGTGGCCGGCTTTGAGGCATTAAGATGAAAAATCGGCGGTGTGGCTCGTTTATAAAACAATGCCAAATAAGGAACGTGGACGAAATAACTTCCCCAAGTAGGCGCACAGATTTGGGTCGAATTTGTTTGATCTCAGAGCACAAAAGTTGATGGAATAGCGAGCTATTTCAATATTTTTGGGATTTGAGATCGAACAAAGGCGGCCTGAAGCTGTGATGCATAGTTGGGGAAGTTATTTCGTCCACGTTCCTAAGGACTTGATATTTTACAAATTTTTAATAGAAATTGGATAGCTGAATATGACTGATTTTATTGACAAAAAAACGTACACCTTTTTCATGCCAGGCGAAGAGCGCATTTATTTTCGCTATTTCCATATCATTGCAATTGCTCTTCTGCTGATTGTGATTGTCTTTCAGATAGTTACCTCGGAGACGAGTGTGAGGGAGGCCGTGGTGACAGGGCTAATTTTTGTCTCGCCTGTTTATTTCGTTTACTTTGTATTTGGAAAACGGTTCGCAGACTCGGTGACGCTTGATTTTAATGCGCGTAAGGTCCGCTTTTCTTTTTCTGACGAAAGGGGTTCGTTTGAAAGGGATTTTCAGGATATCGAGAAAATCAATTTTAGATTCTATCTTACGTTTGTGATGGATGACGCCAGAATCATGGTGAAACGGCCGCAAAACAAAAAAGAAGTGTTTCTACTGCTTAAAAAGGTATCTATGGTTGACGTTGGTATGTTTGGAGGACTATAGCGAATGAAAAACGCTGAATATAGTGTTCATAAAGGTAACCATCAGAATATAGATTTTATAGACAGCACTGGATTCCGTCTTTTGATAACGCTTATGCTCAACTTCATAATCCCTGTAATTCAGCTTATCGGCGGTGTTTATGCCAACAGCATGGCTCTGATTTCTGATGCTACTCATAATTTCAGTGATTTTATTGCGGTGTTAATTTCTTATGTGGGTTATCGGGTTGGCCAAAGAGGCGCTTCTGCTAAACATACATTTGGATACTGGCGCGCTGAGATAATGGCTGCACTTTTAAATGTGGCAATTCTCGTTGGAGCTTCCGTATACATCGTCTACGAAGCGTGTCAGCGGCTTTTCAATCCTGAGACTGTATCAGGATTGGTTGTGGTGTGGATTGCAGTGGTCGGTGTTATAGGAAATGGATTTTCCGCCTGGCTGCTTCATAAGGATGCCAAGCACAGCCTGAATGTAAGGGGAGCCTTTCTGCATATGCTTGGAGATCTTTTTACCTCTGTTGCCGTGTTGGTTGGCGGAATAGTGCTCATCTTTAAACCCTGGTACTGGCTGGATCCGGTTCTTTCTTTACTTATCGTTTATTTTATAATGAAAAACTGCTGGGGGATTCTGAAGGAAGCCGCCGGCATCTTGATGAATGCAGCACCTGCAGGAATAAACATAGAAGAAGTAAAAGAAACTCTTGAACAAATTCCAGGTGTTTGTGGAGTTCATTATCTTCATGCATGGAACCTGAATTCTTCAAGCATAGCATTTTCCTGCCATATAGTGGTTTCGGATCAGCTCATCAGCGATACTGAAACTCTGGCTAAGACAATTCGAAAAACATTACTTAATCGTTTTGGTATTGACCATCCAATACTACAGTTTGAAACTTCTCAATGCGGAAATGGAACCATTCTGTGTGCCTGTAACGGGAATAAATCAGGTTAGGAACGGAGACGATTCAGGGTTTGCAGCTCACAGTTTTTTCAATGAACTATGCAACGACCGAAGCATTTTGTAGGGATTACCCAAACTCCTTGTTTCGTCCACGTTCCTAAGGTTGCCGGACGGTATTTTATGCTGATACCCTTTTTCTATACACTGAATTTATTACTATTACTCTCAGGGCTTTCAGGCATTCGCTTGGTCAGTGGTGAGCGGCGCTTTTCCCTCGCTCTGGTTCTGACTCTGCTGGGCTTGCCTCTGCTTGCCGGAGAATATTTCTATCTGGCATATCACCTGGAGGCGCGGGCAGTTCAAGTAGTACTTTTTTCCGAAATCGTTTTTGCCCTTATATGGCTTTCCATGTCGCTTCGATTGAGCAGTGCAACGGTTGCAAGAGTGCGTGAGTCACGGCTTAATTGCTTGATTGAAATTATTATTGGGGCAGTGGTAGCGTCAGTGGCCGGTTACTTCCTGGTTTACCGCTCTGTCCCCGAAATATTCGATGCAATCCTATCTTTCCACCATTACATGCCCATCTATTTCTCGGCTGTCTTTATCCTGATGACGGTTCTTTATGCCGCCTGGCGTCTGGAGCAATTTTGGCGTGTCCTCAATGCCGCTCTACGTTACGAGTACAAGTTCCTGGTGGTCGGCAGCTACCTGGTCTGCGGAGCCTTGGCCTGGGGAGCTTCCTATCGGCTCACATACCTGGCCATTGTCCCCAGGCATCTTCTGCTCCTATCGGTGCTTTTGCTTTTTGGCTGGATCTTGATGTCCTATGCAGTGGTCCATCACCGGCTGCTGAACCGCAAGATTTTTGTTTCCCGGAAGGTGGTTTATTCCTTTATTGTTCCGTCCCTTCTTGCCGCCTATCTTTTAGGTTTTGGAATTGTTTCCCTGATTATGCGCACCTTTGGGCTGCCGCTGTCCTTTGTTCTGAAGTGGCTATTTCTGGCTCTTGGGTTTGTTGTTGTCGGACTTTTTGCCTTTTCCGGCAAACTGCGCCGCCGGGTCCACTTTTTTATCAGCACTCACTTTTATATCAACAAATACGAATACCGGGATGAGTGGCTGGCCCTTTCGCAGCATCTTCAGGGAGCCATGTCCGAGGCTGATGTGGTTAAGGCCCTGCACCAGGTGCTGGTGGAGAGTCTCTATACCACTGAAATTTTTATCTGGATTGGGGATTCGTCCCAGGGCTACAGACTGGTTTCTTCCCCTGAAAATTCCGACACCCGGAGTAATAAAAATACTATTGCTTCAAATGATTCTCTGGTGCGATTTATCAAGACCCATTCCCATTTTTACGTTAAAGAGAAAGAACCGGACCAGGCATGGCAGAAGCTATCGAAAAACAAAGAGGCCTACCTGACCTCCCTGAATCTGATACTCATTGCTCCCATTTCTATTGGCAATCAGCTTGCAGGGCTGATTGGTCTCGGGCCGGAGTTTACCGGCGGACATTACGGCAATGATGATTTTGATCTGCTCACCGTCCTTGGCGGCCAGACGGCTTCGGCCTTGCTGGCCGTGCGCATGGCCGAAAAACTGGCTCATGCCCGGGAGCAGCAGGCTTGGAAGCGTTTATCAGCCTTTGTCCTCCACGATATCAAAAATGCGGCCACCATGCTCTCTTTGCTCAGGGAAAACGCTCCGGAGCATATCCAAGAGCCTGAGTTCCAGCAGGACTTGCTGGAATTGGTGGACGACGCTTTAAAAAGAATGGACAGGGTGGAGCAGCGCTTGCGGACATTGAAAGATGAAATTACGCCGATGCGTCAGAACCTTGAACTTGGCCGGTTTTTGCAGGTTTGCTATCGTCGATTTGAGACAAAGCTGGCATCAGTGGAGATCAATATTGATTGTAAAAACGAAATGCAGGTAAGTACCGATCCGGAGCTTCTTTTCTCCATCCTGGAAAATCTGCTGATCAATGCTTTTGAGGCGCGGGGAGAGGGGACTATTGTGCAGATCAGGACAGGCAGGGATGATGATGATGACGGCAGACAGGCGGTTGTAGAGATTATCGACAATGGTCCGGGAATTGCTGAAGAGCTGTTGCCCGATGTCCTGTTTGAACCGTTCAAGACCAGTAAGGACGGGGGCAGCGGCATCGGTCTGTGGCAGGTGAAAAGAGTAGCGGCCAGCATAGGTGGCAGTGTTTCGGCCGAAAACAGGCTGGAGGGAGGCGCCCGGTTTGTGATCAGACTGCCACTGGCCTGAATCTGTACGCCTACTTGAGGAAGTTATTTCGTCCACGTTCCTAAGGCATTTTATCGTAACTGCGGACAAGAACTTCTCTTGGTTTTACACCATCTGAAGGGCCGACAACTCCCTCTTTCTCCATTATTTCTATAATGCGTGCTGCCCTGTTATATCCTATGCGCAAATGGCGCTGTATCATGGATATGGAGGCCTGGCCGGTGTTAGTAATAAGCGCGATAGCTTCATCATATTTTTCGTCATATTCAAGATCTTTAGATGAGGTTTTTTCTTTTTCAGATTCAGTGATTACTGCATTATTATATTCCGGGATTTTCTGTTCTTTCAAAAATTCAGTTATTCCGGAAATCTCTTCTTCTGAAATGTATGCACCATGTATTCGCTGAAGCTTTGCTGTGCCTGGTGGCAAAAAAAGCATATCTCCGTTTCCTAGAAGATTTTCTGCTCCATTGGTATCAATTATTGTCCTTGAATCTGTTTTGGAAGAGACCTGGAAGGAAAGACGTGTCGGGAAATTAGCCTTTATAATTCCTGTAAGTACATCTACTGAAGGTCTTTGGGTCGCAAGTATCAGATGTATGCCTGCAGCCCTTGCCATTTGCGCGAGCCGTGTTAATGCGACCTCAACGTCTCTGGAAGCAACCATCATCAAATCAGCCAGCTCATCAATAATTATAACAATATACGGTAATTTTCTATGGCCATTTTCTTCTTTTGTTTTTTCCTTAGCTATTTTTTGATTATATTGTTTTATATTTTTCACTTTCATTTCTGAAAGCAGTTTATATCTATTTTCCATTTCATGTACAGCCCAGAAAAGGGCATTTGTTGCTTTTTTTACATCTGTAACTACAGGGGTTATAAGATGTGGAATCCCGTCATAATTTGAAAGCTCTATTCTTTTTGGATCTATCATTATAAGTTTTAATTCATCGGGATTTGCTTTGAACAAAAAACTGCAAATCATAGCATTCAAAGCTACACTTTTGCCTGTGCCAGTTGCGCCTGCAATTAAAAGATGCGGCATTTTATCCAGTTCCGCTACTACCGGGTTTCCTATTATATCTTTGCCAAGACAGATTGTAATCTCTGACTTTGATTTTTCAAAATTATTTGAATTAACAATTTCTTTTAATCTTACAGTTTCTCTTGTTGCATTGGGCAGCTCAATGCCTATAGCTGCTTTCCCTGGGATAGGCGCTACAATTCTGACACTTATCGAACGCAGAGCAAGAGCAAGATCGTCAGTAAGGCCGACTATTTTGCTAATCTTTATTCCGGAAGCAGGTTCATATTCAAAAGTTGTAATAACAGGACCTGGTAATATAGTAGCAACTTTTCCTTGTACTCCAAAGTCTCCAAGTTTTTTTTCAAGCAGTTTTGACTGCATTTTTAGATTTTTATCATCAGCAGAGGCAGAGATTATTGCAGGATCTTCAAGCAAATTAATAGACGGAAGTTGAAATCCTGTTTCAGCTTTCATAAATTCAAAAACATCCTGTTTTGGAACCGGTGCTTCCCTGATCGACCTGGATTTTGCTATTTTTATTTCGAGATCTTTTTTTATTTTTGATCGCTTTTTTGCTTTTTTACTTCGTTCTTTCCACAGTATAATTAATTTTTTCGTGCTTTTTACTGTATTTATAAGCAGCTTCCAGAATCGTTTCAAAAAGATGATCAAAGAAAAACCAGTAGCCATGATAAAACCAATAAGCCACATAAGGATAAGTATAACAGCGCTGCCTGTATGATTTGTATATTTGATAAGGAATGATTTGATGGGAATGCCTATTATGCCACCAGATGAAAATTTGCTTCCGAAAATTATGAGGTGGTTTTGCTGGAATGCAAAAAGGCTTCCAGTAGAGATAATAAGAATAATTCCACCAGCTATTATCAAAATAATAGCTTTTCCATGGTAGTCACCAAAAAAATGTACGCTGGATAAAAGAAATAATATCGGTATCCAGGACGCTCCAAGTCCAAACAGCCCAATTAAAATTCCCGAAACATGGGCTCCAAATATGCCAAACAGATTGTGAACATTACCTGCCGCCTTTGCATTATGAATTGAGGGGTCCTCAGGGCTGTAAGATAAAAAACTGCCCAGTGTAAAAATTACCAGAAAAAAGAGGAAAATGCCGATAATTTCTTTACGCATAATTTCTTTAAAACAAAACCCAAAACCCTAAGAGCCTGTTTGAAAAATAGGGAATTGAAGCGAAAAAGTGTGAGAATGAACTCAAATTTTTTCAAATTTGAGATAAATAGGAACGGGGACGAAATAACTTCCCCAACTATGCATCATAGCTTCAGGCCACCTTTGCCCGATTTCAAATCCCAAAAGTATCAAAATAGATAGGCTATTCCATCAACTTTTGTGACTTGAGATCGAACAAATCTGACCCAAATCTATGCTCCTACTTGAGAAGGTTATTTCGTCCCCGTTCCATAGCGGGCCTATTGGCTGAAAATTTGGGAAGATTTGACCCAAATCTGTGATGCATAGTTGTGGAAGTTGTTTCGTCCACGTTCCTAATTAATTATATTTCTATAATAAAAGGTAGTATAATCGGACGACGTCCTATTGTAAAATAAAAATATTTCTTTAGAGCCGGCTGTATCTGAGATCTGATTTTATCAATTCTGCCAGGGACATTAGGACCTGTTTCTTCTAAAATTTCAAGTATTAAACACTTTGCGTCTTCGAGAAGATGTCCTTTTTCCATCTCAAATACAAAACCATGTGAAACAATTTCCGGGCCATGCACAATTATTCCTGTCTCTTCGTCAAAAATCATGTTAACTACAACAAAACCATCTCTTGCCAGCATACGTCTTTCTTTTAGTACACTTCTCCCGACATCACCGACTCCTTTTCCGTCAATAAGCACCCTGCCGGTCATAATCTTGTCAAGAATTCTTCCTCCATTTTCATCAAATTCAATTATCTGGCCGTTTTCAGCGAGAAGTATTCTGTTTTTTGAGACGCCAACCTGTTCGGCAAGCCGCGTGTGCAGAATCAGGTGCCGGTATTCACCGTGTATCGGAATGAAATGTTCAGGCTTGGTAAGATTTATCATGAGTTTTAATTCTTCACGGAAAGCATGGCCTGATACATGAATGGCTGAAATTTTTTCATAAATAACGTCAGCGCCTTTTCTGTAAAGATTGTTTATAATATTTGAAATAGCTTTCTCGTTTCCGGGAATGAATTTTGACGAGAAGATAACGGTATCGCCTTCCTTGATTTTTATTTGTTTATGGGTACCTTTGGACATACGGGCCAGGGCCGACATGGGTTCACCCTGACTGCCAGTTGTAATGATTATTATTTCATCGTCTTTAAAGTCATTGATCTGTTTGATATCAATTTCCATCCCCTCAGGGATTTGGATGTATCCAAAATCTTTTGCGATATTTGTGCTAGTTTCTATACTTCTGCCGTTAATGAGCACTTTACTTCCTTTTAATCTCGCAATATTAACTATTTGTTGTATTCTTGCTACATTTGATGCAAAAAGAGCTACAATTATACGTCCCTTGCTTTCAGTAATTATTTTTGCCAGCGCTTCACCTATTTCCTTGTCGGATATAGTATAGCCTTCCTTTTCCACATTTGTTGAATCTGACAGCAGCGCAAGAACTCCTTCATCTCCACACCTGGCAAACTTATTCAGATCGGTCATTACGCCATCCACCGGCGTATGGCTGATTTTAAAATCACCCGTGTGTACAATAAGCCCATAAGGTGTCTTAATGGCAATCCCTATACCGTCCACAACGCTATGATTTACACGGATAAACTCAAGCTCAAAGATTCCTATTTCAAGTTTTTTTCTATGAGAAATTTCATGGAGAGAAGTTGATGAAAGAAGGCCATGTTCTTCAAGTTTATGCTTTACCATTCCAAGTGTGAAACGAGTTCCAAAGACCGGAGCATTTATTTTTTTAAGAAGATAGGGCAGCGCCCCAATATGATCTTCATGGGCATGGGTCAAGACTATTCCTGAAACTTTGGACTTGTTTTCTTTCAGATAATTAAAATCTGGTATTACATAGTCAATACCAAGCATATAATCTTCAGGGAACATAAGGCCAGCATCAACTACAAAAATAGTATTTCCGTATTCAAAGACCATCATATTAAGGCCAATTTCTCCCAGACCGCCTAAAGGGATAATTTTTAATTTCACAATTTGTCTCTTTTTCCTTTCTCAAAAGATTCGCAAATGATACTTCTTACTTTTTCCAGAAGATCAGCCTTACTTTTTCTAGTATAATTTTTTGTTTCAATAGGTTTTTTAATTTCTATAGTAACATTTCCTGGTCTTATAATGATTTTATCCTTTGACATGATAGGCCATGTTCCATGTATTATTACAGGAACTATCGGAACTCCGGATTCCACTGCTAAAACAAACCCACCTTTTTTAAATGGCCTGATATTACCATCTTTACTGCGTGTACCCTCAGGATAGATTAATACAGAAATTCCTTCACGAATATTTTTCGCAGCATTTTTTAAGCTTTTAAAAGCAGCTCTGCGATTTGATCGGTCAATATTTATATGTCCAATCCTGTGCATTGCATAACCAAAAATAGGTATCTTGAAAAGTTCTGCTTTTGCAACCCATCTGAACTTAAAAGGAAGATGAGCCAGAGCAACAGGAATATCAAAGTTGCTTTGGTGGTTAGACATGTATATATAAGATCTGTCAGGTTGTATATTGTAAAGGCCGTTGATGGTTACTTTAATGCGACTAACGGCAAGTACAAATTTTGCCCATGTTTTTGTAATATTATAAGACAAATCGCTATTTTTATTTAAAAAAGACGCAAGTATGGTTAGGCTGCTGAAGAAGACTGTAGCAGGAAAAGCATATATTGCAATAATCAGGGTTCGTATCATATAAGTAATAGTTCACGGTTGTCGGTTTACAGTTAGGATTCGCCCAAAAATAACTTCACATTTTGATGCGCCGATCCATCCCGCATGAACTGCGTTGCTCGTCGATTAAATAGTTCGCTATTCGCCCTCCTCGCTCCTTGTCATGCGTGCGCCTCGAGACCTGAAAATGTAAATTTATTTTTGGGCGAATCCTTAACAGTTTCATATTTTGAGCAATCGCAAACCGTCACCTAAGGAACGTTGACGAAATAACTTCCCCAAGTAGGCGCACAGATTTGGGTCAAATTTGTTTGATCTCAGATCACAAAAGTTGATCGAACAAAGGCGGCCTGAAGCTGTGATGCATAGTTGTGGAAGTTATTTCGTCAACGTTCCTAAGTCGTTATTTCCAATTTTTTGAATATTGTATCAGCAAATTTAATAATCCAGTTGCGCTGGGATTCAGTAGCATAGCTTGTACAATTACATTTTATTGTACTTCTGGATCTTACAAGAAGTTCACACGATACGACATTAGGTTCTATATCTATTGCAAAATAAAATGGCTGGCATTCCTTATGTTCTGCCTGAATATCGGTCAGGATATTTTCATCAAGCTGTATCCAGTATATTCCATCCATCTTTGAAGAACCAACGCTTTCATCCAGATATGTCTTAATCTTTTCGTATTCTCCGAGTCTTAGATCATCAATAATATATTGTTTCATAATAATTTAAAATTAGCATAGATTGTTTTGGCGTGCAACCTAAATCCTGCAAATATCAAGGTTGCCGCAGCCGCAAGTCCTCAGTTGAATATGTGCACGTTCCTAAGTATCGTGATACTTAGGGCTCGGTCAAAAATAACTTGGCATTTTTGCATCCCAACTTCACCATATTTTTAACCGATCTTCAATCACAAAAGTCCTTGAAATAGCTCGCTATTCCTGCGGTTTTGCTCAATCAAATCGATTAAAGCTACGGCAAATTTGGGCGCAAATTCTACCAACTTATTTTTGACCGAGCCCTTATGATATGAGTGAAAGACAAAATGCTATGTTTAATACCTTGGTTCATGATTCGGTCGACGGCTGGATTTACTCATAATTGTGTCCTCCCAACCAGCTTTTCCGAACAAAGCAGATTGCGATAATTTTTTGTCAGAGGCTTCATAAAAATCTTTTTTGGGCTAGTGGTATAATTCATGCCCTTTCGAACAAGCCCCTGGCCGGTTGTCATGCCCAGGAATTGCCAATTGGCTGCCTTGTAACAGGTGCCTTGATAATAGGCCGGATCTACAAAAGTCTCCATTAATGCCGGAGAATAGCCCCAACTTTCTTGCCAATGTATTCTTATTTGCCGGTTGATTTGACCCAATACATGGCTGGCAAGATTTTTGACTTTCACCCATGGGAAGATCAAAAACCGTGCATTATTAATAACCCAGGCCAGATTGTTCAAACGTTGCTTTTCCGTCCAGCCAATCCAACTGTCCCTTGTCCCCACGGATTTTGATGCACCGGAAAACAGGACACAACCTAATCGACCTCTCTCGCTTTTAATAAAATATCGTAGCGTATATCCAAAGGGTTTTTTGTATCCCAGGTAATGATATCGTGATACATATTCTATCCATAGGGCTACAATATTTTTATCTTTTACAATCTCCAGTTCTACCGGATATAGCTCCTTGAGTTTGCAAGCTATTTCAGGCCGAGGGTCTGTTTTTTCTGTTATGGAAATTACTTTTTTAACTCTACGTTTGGGCATTTTTCGGTTTTCAGGAAGTTGTAAAATACCTTGTGACTCCAGCTTCTTCAATAACTTAAGACCTGCATCTACCTTGTTAGTTCCCGATGCTCTAAACCATTGCAGGTTCTCTGCTATTGTCTGCGCCAACTCTTGTAGGCTTAACCGCCGGCAGAGCCTAACAGTTTCCTTTATTTCCTCAATTTCCTGAACTGTGATTTCACGGCCACATTGAGTAATCCCGGTAACCTTTTTTTCAAGCATAGAATGTAACTCCTTGCGTCGGAGTTGAAATTTTTGAAAAATCAGCGAACATGCCGAACATGTCTGCTATATTGATAAGCAGAGCAAGCCTGTTTTCCCGAATATCATTATCTTCAGCCATAACCATGACTCCGTCAAAAAAATCATCCACGACGTTGCGTAAAGAAGCTATATCATAAAGGGCCTGGTCAAAAAGCCCTTTATCAAGATCATCTAATACTTTTTTATTAACCTTCTTGCAGGCTTCAAAAAGAGCTGTCTCGCATTTGTCCTGAAATAATTTTTCATCAACGTTTTTTCTCTTCGGCTGCTCAGTTTTTTTTATTATATTAACAACTCGTTTAAAAGCAATAAACAATGGCTCAAAATTCGGCTTGGTCTTAAGCTTTTCTAAGGCTCTAACTCTGTACCATATATTTGGAACATGGTCTGCCGATACACTTATCACTGCTGATATAATGTCTTTTGAAAATCCCTCTTCGGCAAGGAGGCGGGCAATACGATTTTTCAGAAAAGAGTAAACATCTGCAACATTTTTTTTAAACTCCTGATCGCTTTTTTGGCCAAAAAGTTTCATACTCTTTTCTATCATCTCAACTATGGAAAAAGAGAAATTTTTGTTAAGCATGATCTGAATAATACCAATGCCCTGCCTCCGAAGCGCATAAGGATCAGAAGCCCCGGTTGGAATGAGTCCTGTAACAAAACATCCGCATATTGAATCAATTTTGTCGGCAATACTGAGAATGGAACCTGTGAGCGTTTCCGGAAGCGGCCCGCCAGAATAGCTGGGTCGGTAATGCTCCTCAATCGCATATGCAACATCATCAGATTCTCCGGCATTCATAGCATAAATTCTTCCCATAACACCCTGAAGTTTTGGAAATTCAACTACTACCTGACTCACAAGATCTGCCTTGCACATCAAAGCAGCTTTTCCAACATGTTCTTTAAGATCAGGCAACTGTTGATTGAAATCAGAATTATGTAAAATTTCATCTGCCAGATATTCAGCTATTTTTCTGACTCGTATTACTTTTTCGTACATTGATCCCAGGCTGGCTTGAAAAAGTACGCGTTTCAGTTTCTCTATCCAGTCTTCAAACGAAGATTTTGAATCACTGATGTAAAAAAAACGGGCATCTTCCAGCCGGGCCATGAGCACTCTTTCATGCCCTTTTGCAACAAGCGACATATCCTTTGTAAGCGTATTATTAATGCTAATAAAGCAGGACATGATCTTGCCTTTTTTATTAACCACACTAAAATATTTCTGATGCTCCCGCATAGCAGTAATCAAAACCTCATCAGGAAGCTCAAGAAATTTTGTATCGAACTTTCCTGCAACGACTGCCGGATATTCAACAAGGTTGGTTACAATATCTACGAGTTCATCATCCTGCAGCACCCTGCCATTCAGGCTTTCTGCAACTTTTGCAACTTTACGTTCAATAATCCCTTTACGCTTTTTTGAATCTACCAGCACATAAGCCGAATGGAGTGTTTTTATGTATTCATCCGGAGTAGAAATCTTTATTCTGCCGGGTTGCATAAAACTGTGACCTAATGTGTATCTGCTGCTTTTAATATTTCCCACCATAAAAGGAATTATTTTATTCCCCAAAAGAGCAAGTATGGTATGAATCGGTCTTGCAAATTCAACAGACAGATGCGCCCATCTCATAGTTTTGGGAAAAGGTATAGCCGTAATCATATCAGGAAGTATGTTTTTCAGAAGAAATTCGGTTTTCAAACCATGTTCTACCTTTTTTGCGCATAAATAAGCGCCCTTCTTCGTTTCCTTGATTATTATATCTTTAACGGAAATACCGACCTTTTCAGCAAATTTTTCTGCTGCTATGGTGAGATTACCCTGTTTGTCAAATCCTATACTTGCAGGAGGCCCTGTCACCTCAATTGTAAGAGGTCTCTGCCTGTCTGAAACATTTTTTACTTCAAGAGCAAGTCTTCTTGGTGTTCCAAAAGTCTCAGCAGTGCCATGTTCAATACGTCCATCCACCAACTTCTTTAAAAGCATAGCTGATAATGCATTCAATGCCGGCTCAATATAACCTGCCGGAATTTCTTCAGTACCTATTTCAAGCAATAGACTGTCCATCTCTGCCTCTATTTTTCTTTTTCAACATCGGAAACCCTTTGGCTTCTCTTTGTACCAGATATTGTTCTGCACAAGCTCTTGCAAGGTTTCTAATGCGTGCGATATAACCGGTTCTTTCTGTAACGCTTATTGCTCCGCGAGCATCGAGTATATTAAAGGTATGTGAACACTTTAAGCAGTATTCGTAGGCAGGAATAACGAGCTTTGCCTTAATAATACGTTTAGCTTCAGCCTCGTATTTATTGAAAAGATCAAGCAGCATATCAACATCTGCCAGCTCAAAATTATATGTTGACTGCTCAATCTCCTGCTGGTGATGAACATCTCCATAAGTTATATTGTTATTCCATTGCAAATCATAGACGTTATCCACTCCCTGCAAGTACATGGAAATGCGTTCAAGACCATAAGTAATTTCTACAGATACAGGATGCAGCTCAATACTGCCTGCCATTTGAAAATATGTAAATTGTGTAATCTCCATACCATCCAGCCAGACTTCCCAGCCAAGACCGGATGCCCCTAGTGTAGGCGATTCCCAGTCATCCTCAACGAATCTGATATCATGTTCAAGACTGTCTATTCCAAGTGCCTTCATACTCTGCAAGTACTGCTTCTGAACATCTATTGGAGAAGGTTTGAGTATTACCTGAAACTGATAGTAATGTTGCAATCTGTTTGGATTTTCACCATAACGGCCATCTGTGGGGCGCCTTGAAGGCTGAACATAAGCTACATTCCAGGGTTCAGGGCCAAGTACATTTAATAGAGTTGCTGGGTGAAATGTTCCAGCGCCAATCTCCATATCATATGGTTGAACCAGCACACATCCCTTACGCGCCCAAAATTTTTGTAACGATAATATTACTTCCTGGAAATTCATTTCTTTTTCCTAAGTACAGATTTGTCAATAGGAACGATTGATAAATGTATAAGGTGTGTGCACGTCAAATAATTCGCATTATATAATCAGGGGCATTTTGTCCACCAGCAGGCTTGAGTTGGTTCGGTTAGTCTATGTTGTAAACGAAAGCAGGGCAGGAATTGCGTCAGCCTTGAGTGTGTTAGATAGGATAAGGAACGTAGACGAAATAACTTCTCAAACTATGCCTCACAGCTTCAGATCTCCTTTGTCCGATCTCAAATCCCAAAAATATTGAAATAGCTCGCTATTCCATCAACTTTTGTGATCTGAGATCGAACAAATTCGACCCAAATCTGTGCGCCTACTTGTGGAAGTTAATTCGTCCACGTTCCTAATGCAATATTAGAGAGTTTGCCAACAAACACCAGGCCAGGGCGAAAGAACAATATTAACCAGCTTTCAAAACTGAGAGCCAATTTTTTTATGTCAACACACATGGGCTGTCCTGTTGGGATATAGCGTAACCCTTTATTTTTATTTTGGTAGCGGGGAGAGGATTTGAACCTCTGACCTTCGGGTTATGAGCCCGACGAGCTACCAGACTGCTCCACCCCGCATCAATAAAAAAATAATAATAGATAAATTAAGAAAGATTGTCAAGCTGTTTTTTAGCATTTAATAATTGTTCAAACACCTTCTTGAAACGATCAATGTCCTTCCGTTTGTCTTTATTATTATATTTTTGCTTATAAAGCAAGTATTTAGTCCGGCTGGTGTGCCCGGATATTATTTCTAATGATGTCTTTGGCACCTTAAAGCATTTTGCAAGAAATTTAATACACATATTGTTGGCGGCCCCATCAACCGGAGGAGCTGTGAGCTTGATTTTAATTGCATCACCGTAAATTCCTGTGATCATATTTTTTGAAGACTTTGGCTGAACAAAGACCTTGAAAAATATGCCTTGCGGGTTTTCCTGTAAAAATAACGCGTTGTTTTTCAAATATCTCTCTTGATATTGTTAATTAGGAACGTGGACGAAATAACTTCCACAAGTAGGCGCACAGATTTGGGTCAGATTTGTTCGATCTCAGATCACAAAAGTTGATGGAATAGCGAGCTATTTTGATACTTTTGTGATTTGAGAAATATAGTATGATCAGAATAGGGCGTTAATAAGGCTGATGCAAGTTCTTTGCTTGCAACAGTGGCGGTTCCAACTTTGCCTACGACAATTCCGGCAGCGGTGTTTGCTATGGCTGCGCTATCTTTTAATGATGCTCCTGATGCCAATGCGAGACCTATAACAGCGAGCACAGTATCTCCTGCCCCTGAAACGTCATAGACCTGCCTGGCTTTCGCGCTGATGTTATAAGGTTCTTTGTTCTTTTCAAAAAGAATCATACCGTCTTTGCCGCATGTGATAAGCAGGTTATTTATGCAAACAGTATCAAGGATTTTATTTCCTGCTTCTATGAGTGCTGATTTATTTGAAATTTCAGCTCCAGTGGCGAGCGCTGCTTCTTTTTTGTTTGGCGTAAGCAAAGATACCCCTGAATATTTAGAGAAATCAAGTCCTTTTGGATCAGCGATCGTTATTTTTTTTTGTTTTTCAGCATATCCGATCAGTTTTGAAAGCAAGGAGTTTGTTATAAGTCCTTTCCCGTAATCGGAAATAAGAACCAGATTAACAGAGGAGACTTTTTCTTCAATAAATCCTGCAAGGAGTTCAAAAGTTTTGGCTGATATTTCTTTTTTTGTTTCCCTGTCGATTCTGAGTACATGCTGATTTGCGGCAATAATCCTTGTTTTCCTTGTAGTTGGCCTGTCGGGGTCCTGAACAACGCACGTTGTATCAGCCCCTATTTCATTTAACTTTTTTAGCAACAGGTTACCGTGCCTGTCAGTACCGGTTATACCTATCACTGACACTTTTGCGCCAAGTTCAACAAGATTATTTACAACGTTACCTGACCCGCCTAATGTATAATTTTCATTTTTGACCGATACAACCTGGACAGGTGCTTCAGGTGATATCCGGTCAACATATCCCCATAAATATTCATCGACCATCAAATCTCCGACAACGAGGATTTTGCATTTATTGAATTCTGTTATCATAACTTATAAATTTAAGCCTGACGCAGAAATTGTGAAAATTAGCAGTTTTCGTTCAGGCACTAAGTGGTTTTGTTATTTTTTGCAATAAGTTCCATTAAAAGTTCAGGAGGACGAACTACTCTGCCGTTGTAGTCAGTAAAGGCATGCCTGGTTTTTCCTTTTGCAAGTATTGTATTTCCTTGTTTACTTAATATGAGATAATTAAACTTCATACTAGCTTTAACACTTGTGTCTAAAGAAGTTTCTATTATCAGCACATCATCGTAATGTACAGGGTATAAATACTTGCAATAGACCTCTGAAACAGGCAAAAAAATTCCTCTTTCTTCAATTTCTTTGTAAGTAAGTCCCAGATATCTAAAAAATTCTGTGCGACCCATTTCAAACCAGCGCAAATAATTTGAATAATAGGCAATACCCATATTATCCGTATCACCGTAAATTACACGGTATGTTATTTTATGGGTTATCATAATTTCCTAAATAATTTTTTGGATAATATTTTTTAACTCTTCATATGAATATGATGCAGTAAGTTCGGGGAACTCATTCTTTATATTATCCGGCGGCCGGAAAAAAATACCTGTATCAGCTTCTTTGAGCATGGCAACATCGTTATATGAGTCGCCGACAGCTATTGTTTTATAATTAAGGTTTCTTAGAGATAGTATAGCCTGTCGCTTGCCGTCTTGCTGGCGCAGGATATACCCATTAATTGAGCCGTCAGGATTTATTTGCAAAAAATTACAAAAAAGAGTTGGCCATCCAAGTTTTTTCATTAAAGGTCCTGCGAATTGAACAAATGTATCTGAAGCAATTATCACAGGGACGCATGATCGGAGCCACTCAAGAAATTCCACTGCACCTTCAAGCGGTTCCATGGAATCTATAACCTCTTTAATATCATCAATCTTCAGGCCATGTTCATGAAGAATAAACAGTCTTTTTTTCATCAATACATCATAATCAGGTATATCACGCGTTGTTAGTTCAAGTTCCTTAATGCCGGTCTTTTTGGCTACATTTATCCATATTTCAGGGACAAGAACTCCTTCCAAATCTGAGCAGACAATATACATATTTTTTCACCTAAGGAACGTGGACGAATTAACTTCCCCAAGTAGGCGCACAGATTTGGGTCGAATTTGTTTGATCTCAGATCACAAAAGTTGATGGAATAGCTTACCTATTTCAATATTTTTGGGATTTTGTGATGCATAGTTGGAGGAGTTATTTCGTCCACGTTCCTAACTACATAACAGTTGTTGGTTTACGGTTCACGGTTGTCGATTGTCGCTTTGCAGCTCACACTTTTTTCTCGTTCCCATGCTCCAACATGGGAATGCATAAGGCTGAACATTTTAACCGAGAACTGCAAACTGTTAACCGTGAACCGTTTTATATCAATCGTGACTGTTTTCATCCTCAATTCGTATGAGAGCCGGTTTGTCTCTTGTAATATCAAGGGAAGCAATTTCAGACAAAGCTTTTTTTACGCCGGATTCTCCGGCGAGATGTGTTAGCATGACTATAGGAACCGAACCTTTTGATCTCCGTCCTTTCTGATGGACAGACTTAATACTGATTCCATGATCGCCTAAAATGCCTGATATTTTTGAAAGTACGCCGGGCTGATCCAGTACCGAGAACCTAAAATAATAGTTAGTAAAGATTTCGTCAACAGACATAACAGGAATTTTTTTAATATTTTCCATTTGGTATGAAAGCAAAGGGATTCTTTTTCCGGCACCGGATAAAAGATTGCGTGCAAGATCAACCGTATCGCTGACTACAGCGCTGGCAGTAGGCATCATGCCTGCTCCATGTCCGTAAAGCATTATATTACCTACTGCATTGCCGGATACTACAATAGCATTTAACGTGCCGTTGACATTGGAAAGAAGATTGTCACAGGGAATCATAGCAGGATGTACTCTTGTTTCGATTTTATTCCCCCTATTTTTGCTGATCGCAAGGAGTTTTATTCTGTATCCAAACTGTCCAGCGAATTCAATATCAAGGGGGGTAATTTCGGAAATTCCTTCAATATAAATATCGTTAAGATTGATTTCCATTCCATAGGCAAGTGAAGACAATATGGCTAGTTTGTGAGCTGTGTCAAGGCCATCTACATCCAGTGTTGGATCTGCCTCTGCAATTCCGTTCGCTTGTGCTTCGGTCAGAGCGTTATCAAAGCTGCTTTTATCATCTGTAATTTTTGAAAGGATATAATTGCATGTACCATTTAAAATACCGATTATTGAATTAATCTGGTTCCCGACCATGGTTTCACGCAAAGTTTTGATAATCGGTATACACCCGCCAACACTTGCTTCAAATGCAAGATCAACACCTTTTTCATCTGCTGCCTTGAATATTGCATTACCGTGGTTTGCAAGAAGTGCCTTATTTGCAGTAACGACATGTTTTCCGTTATTAATGGCTCTTAAAATTAAGTCCTTCGCAATTCCTTCTCCTCCAATCAGCTCAATAATAATGTCAATTTCCGGATCGTCAACAACTCCTGAAGCATCAGTGGTCAAAACGGCTTCATTGAATTTTATTCCTCTGTCTTTATTAATATCTATGTCGGCAATACGTTTCAAATTCAGAGCAGTTCCAACCCGTGAACTTATAAGATTTTTGCTTTCAATAAGAATTTTTGCTGTACCTGTACCAACTGTACCGCAACCGAGTAAGCCTATATTTATTTTTTTCATATTGATAGCCCTTTATTATGTAGCTTGGGTTTATTATAAGGAACGGGGACGAAATAACTTCCCCAACTATGCATCACAGCTTCAGATCGCCTTTGCCCGATCTCAAATCCCAAAAATATCAAAATAGCTTGCTATTCCATCAACTTTTGTGATTTGAGATCGAACAAATTTGACCCAAATCTGTGCGCCTACTTGGGGAAGTTAATTCGTCTCTGTTCCTAAGTAAGCGTTCACGGAACATTGAAATTAGAAATTGGGCATTCATGCTTTTGTACAGTTCTCCCCAATTTCAAGTTTAAAGCAGTAAACTGTTACATATTAAGAAATTTATGTCAAAAAAATTGTTTTGACTTTTAAGCTGATTCAATTTAGTTTTTAAATTTTATAATGCTTTGTTATGCCTAACGGGACACGCTTATGTATCTGAACAGACTGCGAAAAATGTTAACGGAGAATAACGAAAATTACTTATTTCCATGTATTAGGGATTTAGTAGCAAACGGGCTCACCCTGGAACGATTTACTAATGAAGATAACATCCCTTCACGTCAGGACATAACTCAGTACATAGCTGCCTGGTTCAAGTATATAGGACTATCTTCAGATGAATGTCGGGAATGGATGACTGAATACTGTATCGGCATGCTATCAGTCATATCGTCCAGCTCCAAATCGCGAATACGGCATAGTACAAAGGGCAACATCAAGTATATTTACAAGTCTGATGTCTCTTTTGATTGCAAATGCGAAAAAAACAGGTTCAAAGCACCTTGTGAGCCAACGTGTCCCATTTATGAAGAAATGGCTCATAGAGCCAAAGAAAGTGAAGCAGCAGATATTGTTGAACTTTATGAAACTAAAGTTGAAGATAGGGTAGCCGATGAAATAGCGCCGATAAAACCTTCTATTAGGGATAAATACAATGAGCAGTTTGAAAAAGCCTTAGAGGTTGCGCAACATCATCTAAAAAAATGGGTTCCCAAAAAGAAGATTGCCGATTTATTGAATGAGAGCGGGTTCAAAACTAGAACAGGGAAAAAATGGTCATATTCGATCTTAGCGAATGAACTGAAGAAGCTCGAGAGGAATATCGATAAGGAACGTGGACGAAATAACTTCCACAAGTAGGCGCACAGATTTGGGTCGAATTTGTTCGATCTCAGATCACAAAAGTTGATGGAATAGCGAGCTATTTCAATATTTTTGGGATTTGAGATCGGACAAAGGCTATCTGAAGCTGTGATGCATAGTTGGGGAAGTTATTTCGTCCACGTTCCTAAGGCTGAAGCTGAGAAGATACGAAATAAAATCCTATAAAACAAGCAATCTATGGCATAACAAAAGGATGAACTCTGACTGAAAGCGAGGTTGGGTATAACATGCTGATATTCTGATCAGATGACCTAACTTGTCGTTTTAGTTGGTCTTATTGATAGCAACTTGAGGAGATTTATATGACTGATTCACTTACTTACGCCGATGCAGGTGTTGATATAAACAAAGCGAATGCCCTGGTCAATCAAATTAAAGAAATAGCCAAACAAACCCCTAGAGCTGGCGTTATGGGTGAAATAGGAGGTTTTGGGGGGCTTTTTTCACTCAATATTGCCAGTATGGAAAAGCCGGTTCTTGTTAGCTCAACAGACGGTGTCGGCACCAAACTTAAAATTGCTTTTATGATGGGTAAACACGATACAGTTGGTATTGATCTTGTTGCCATGTGTGTTAATGACATTGCTGTTCAGGGGTCAAAACCGCTTTTCTTTCTTGATTATCTTTCAACAGGCAAACTGAAAACAGATACTGTAACTGAAGTCATAAAGGGAGTTGCTGGGGGCTGCAGGCAGGCTGTATGCGCTCTAATAGGTGGAGAAACTGCTGAAATGCCTGGATTTTATAAAGATAATGAATATGATCTGGCTGGTTTTGCTGTAGGAATCGTAGATAACAGTAAAATTATTGATGGTTCTGAGATTCGCGTAGGTAATAAACTTCTTGGTATTGCATCAAGCGGGCTTCACAGTAATGGATATTCACTTGTACGCAAGATATGCTTTGATATTTTAAAGTTAAAAATTGATAGCTATGTACCTGAGTTAGGCAAAACTTTGGGAGAAGAACTAATTATTCCAACGAAAATATATTCCGATACTATTTATCGTATTTACAGAAATTTCCCTGTTTTGGGCCTTGCACATATAACAGGTGGAGGTATCGGCGATAACATCCTTCGAACTATTCCTAAATGTTGTAATGTTATGATAAGAAAGGGAAGCTGGGATATTCCTTCTGTTTTTCCATTTTTACAGCAGGCCGGTAAAATATCTGAAAAAGAAATGTTGCGCACTTTTAATAATGGTATCGGCATGATAGCTGTATTGCCTGAAGAAGTTGCCGAGAATGTGCTGGAAAGACTCAGCGCTATGGGCGAAAAGAGCTATATTATAGGAGAAATTGTTGAAAGAAAAAATTCAGATAGTCGTATTGAATGGATTTAACAGTCCCTTCCTTAGCCTTAGTTTCGCACTTTGAGTCTGGAAAAATTAACAGCTTTTTTTGTTTATTCAATAAAATTAAGTGGTTATATGAAGAGTCAATTTTCGGGTAATTTTTAACTATTTGATATTA
>JABZFQ010000179.1 GCA_014237365.1 Desulfobacteraceae bacterium
ATTATCAGGGCAGGCACAGGGGCCTGCCCCTACGGGATATTGCCGAATACATTGGGCCGGATTTTCCGGAGGTTCGAATCGTTTTGCACATTCCACCAATATCTCGCATATATCACAGATCGGGGAACCATCCCCGAAAATCAATAACTTTGTTCTATTTTGGTTACACTCAAATAATTACTGCATACGCTTTCTGAGACGGGAACGATAAATTATTGCGATAAGATTCATGCCCAGAACAAGAAATATAAGCACCAGTGCTGTACCGTATTGCAGATGACGAGTTGCTTCGATCTCTGTTCCCGCTGTGGCGAGAACATAAATATGATATGGTAATGCCATTACTTCATCAAATATAGATACGGGCAAACTGGGTGTAAAGAACACCGCGGCAGTAAACATAATAGGAGCTGTTTCTCCTGCGGCCCTGCTTATCCCCAGGATTGTTCCTGTAAGTATTCCAGGCAAAGCCGTTGGTAATACAACACGATAAATTGTTTGCCATTTAGTAGCACCAAGTCCAAGCGAAGCTTCTCTGTATGTATCAGGCACTGCCCTTAAAGCTTCCTCAGTTGACCCTATCATAACAGGCAATGTCATTGCTCCCAGAGTAAGCGCTCCGGCTATTATACTTACTCCCATTTTTAGCCAGACAACAAAAAAAGCCAGACCAAAAAGTCCAAATACTATAGATGGAATACCTGCCAGATTATTTATTCCGAGTTTTATCACCCTTATGAGACGGCCCGGTCTGGCATACTCGTTCAGATATATTGCCGATGCTACCCCAATGGGCATAGCAATCAGTATGGCTCCTATACTAAGACACAAAGTTCCCACAATACATGGAAGGATGCCGCCCTTTGTCATTGAATCAACAGGCGGCTGTGTTAAAAATGTCCAGCTTATGGCTTTCCATCCATTAGCAATCATAAAATATACAATAATAAACAACGCAAGCCCGTTAATTAAAGCTGCAAGACGAAAAACATTGAACACAATTTTTTGCGAAAGATTTCTACGGCGTTGCAGAGAAGAGACTGATTTAGACATTTTATTCCCAGCCTTTTACATTTTTTTTGGAACACGTTAACGCTTTTAAATATAAAAGCTTTCCAAACGACTTAACATCTTGTAATTGTTTAAATTAGTACACCTAAGGCGTGCCACCAATTTTCAATAGTCAATTTTCAATTTTTTAAAGCGTTGCCTCTCCTACCTGTTTATATTTATAGGCAATATGTTCCGCTACAATATTGAAAAGAAGCGTGAAGATAAAAAGTACGATTCCGGTTGCGAAAAGAGCATGATAATGAGCGCTTCGGAATGGAGCTTCCGCCATCTCTGAGGCAATGCTGGCCGGCATCGGCCTTATTGGATCAAATATAGATATCGGTATAAGAGCGGCACCTCCTGCTACCATAAGCACAACCATAGTTTCACCAATAGCTCTGGACATACCAAGAATTACAGCAGTGCTGATACCTGAAAGAGAGGCAGGAAGGACAACCTTTAAGATAGTCTCCAAATGCGTTGCACCCAATGCCAATGAGGCTTCTCTAAGAGAATTCGGCACACCGTGTATTGCATCCTCAGAAATACTGCAAATAGTAGGGATAGACATAAAAGCCAGCATTAATGACGCGTTAAAAAGGTTTAAGCCGGTTGGTATATCAAAAACATTCTGCAAAAAAGGCGCTACAAGAACCATCCCGAAAAAACCAATAACAACGGATGGAAGCGCCGCTAAAAGCTCAACCATGGGCTTGATGATCTCGCTGACTTTTTTTGATGCTATTTCTGCAATATAGATTGCCGTGAGTATCCCGAGTGGAATTGATATTAAGGCAGATAACAAAGTAACTGCCAATGAAGCTACAATAAGTGACAGAATTCCAAAATCCGGGGGTTCTGAAGTGGGATACCAGTATTTTCCGGAAATAAAATTTTTAACAGAAACTTCATCAAAAATTGGGATTCCTTCCATGAAAAGAAATATCATAATCATAAAAAGCATCACTATTGAAGCTGATGCTACAACACAAAAAAGTGTGTGCATTGTCCGCTCGGTAATCTGACGAGTATTTGCCATCTCGTTCCTCTAAATTTCATGATTTTATACAGATCGTAACCGTTCACGGTTATCAGTTTACGATTCACGGTTGGTTGCATTGATCTCTTCATATTTTTTGAGATAGTTTTGATCTGCCTGCTTCTAGACATCTTTGAATTCGCTATCGTTCAATCTTGATCGATCTCTAACCGTGAACTGTAAACCGTTGACCGTTACCTTGTTGTTAATATAAACGGACATAACCGCTGGCAGCTACGTGGTTTTGGCCTTTTTTGGGATTAATAACATAATTAATAAAGTGAAGTGTGTCACCTTTTGGCCAGCCATTAGTAAACATGAAAAGGGGCCTGCTTATTGGAAATGACCCGTTCAAAGTTGTTTCTTCTGTTCCTTCTATTCCATTTACTTTAAGCGCCTTTACGCTTGGGGATAAATAACCAATACCAATGTATCCTATTGCATATTTATTGTTTGAAACAGTCTGTACTATTGCTCCGTTAGAAGCCATAACCTGAGCTCTGGGAGTAATTCTTTCTTTTTTCATTACTTTCTTTTCCCAGGTCTCAAAAGTACCTGAAGAAGTATCGCGAGAGTTAATAACAATCTGCAAGTTAGGCCCTCCCACCTCTTTCCAGTTTTTTATCTCGCCTTTATATATAGCTTTAAGCTGATTAAGGGTCAGGTTGTTAATGTTATTACTGGGGTGTACGACAGGTATGATGCTGTCATAGGCTATGGCAAAAGGAACAGGAAACACTTTTTTCTCAACAGCCAGGTTTACTTCTTTGTCTTTGATAAATCGTGAGGCAGTTGCAATATCAGTGCTCCCATCAATAAGTGCCTTGATCCCATTGCTTGACCCACCGCCGGAAAGAGAAATCTTAATATCAGGATTCTCTTTCATGTAAGCTTCCACTGCTTTCAGCGCAATCGGCAAAACCGTAGTTGAACCCTTAATTACAAGATTACCGGCCCATGCAAAATTTGTCGTAATAAAAAACAAACCGGCAATCGCCATTACGATAATAGAGTTTATTTTCTTCATATTTCCTCCTCTGTTTTTAATTTTTTTATCACCTAAGTTGAGCTATTTTTTGCGAAGATATGTGCTGATATCTTGATGCATAAGGATTTGCAAAAACCGCAGGCATACCCGTGGATATGTTGAGGATTTTTGCGAAGCCTTTATGCGCAAGAGATCGGCGCAGATCGAGTAAAACATCGCTCAATTTGGGTATCATAAAGCTTAATTGTTAGAATATAATAAGATTTCCGTTATAGACTTTCAGATAATTAATTTCACTGCGTTAGGAACGTGGACGAATTAACTTCCACAAGTAGGCGCACAGATTTGAGATCGAACAAAGGCGGCCTGAAGTTGTGATGCATAGTTGGTGAAGTTATTTCGTCCACGTTCCTAACCTAGCTGATCTGGTTGCTTAAACCCAGGTTAAAAGTTAATGACTATGTCCAACTGCACGCGATCCTCGTCCTTTTTTTCATCCTTGCGCTCGTCGTCACGTTCGGTAAAAAAACCAGTGGCTCTGGCCTGAATATTATCAGCAAGAAAATACCTGCCATGAACATAATGTCCCTTGTTATTGGTTCCACCTCCGTGAAAGTCAGAGTCAACGAACACAGCCGGAAATGCATAATCTTCCAATGCCTGGTAATGATATTTTGCGTACCAATCCCCTTTTTTCTTTTTGTTCCCAATAGATAAACCTATAAGCCAGCCTGTGTCACGATCATCACCCTCATAGCTGGCGAGATCTGCCGGGTCGCTATCTCCTGGATTAACCCCTTTTTCCATGAGTTCATCAATATCAGCACCTTTATTTATAATGTAGTTTCCGAATATGGAAAATGGCACAGGCAGGACATCTTTTATGTTAAGTTTTGCTGCCAGCTCCCAGCACTGGAATTCATTGAGAAGTTTCTCGTTGCTGTCGAAAATCATCTGCTGGCCGTACTTGTTGTTGTAACCTAGAAATGTGTTTGTATCCCCCAGTGAGCCGTCTTTGTTCCATTCAAGTTTATCCAGGTTTTTAAAATCGTAATAGGTGCCTGCCAACTCAAATTTTATCTTTTTGGATGGTTTGATCTGAGCGCCTATTTGAAACACAAGCATGGTCGGATCTCTATCACTGTCCTTTATCTTTAATTCCTCAATAAACCACTGACCCAGATTGGAAAAGATGCTGATACTGTCTGAAACGTCAAAATTGAGGCTTTCGGAAATTCCCTCCGGATTGACATCAGGGTCCCATACCAGTGGAGTAGTAAATAGTGGGTTCTTATGTTTCCCACCTGTAATCTTTAAAAAATCAGAGGGTTGCCATGACGCGTATGCCCTATCAATAAAAATCCCCTTTCCTCTGGCATGTCCATCAAAACTCTGGTTTGTAGTATTCTGATATCCTGATCCTGAAACCAGCCTGACCCCAATCTTTGTGGTATCTGTTATTTTCGTATTAAAACCAAAACGGAGACGAAACCGCTCACGATTGCGCGCATATTTGTCATCTTCTTTCTCATCCCTCCATTGGGTATCATGGCGAAGCCTCAGATCCCCTTTGAAATCTATTTTTTCTAAAAGGTTAAAAGTTTTTCCTTTCGCCTTATCTTCTCTTGCTTCTTTTGCTTCTTCCTCGGTAATAAGTCCTTTTTGCTTCAGGATGTCCGCCAGATCACCTCCCCAAGCCTGGATTCCGGTCAAAAGCACAAAACTAAAACAAAGTAATAGACTTAAATGCAATTTTTTCATCTGTTTCCTCCTGTTAAATTTTTTTCCACCCCCTTCTCGGATAGAATTTGATTTTGAATTATCGACAATTCCTATATCTATCTTGTTAGGACGAAATGATAATTATGTTAGATTTTTGTTAGATTAGGAACGGGGACGAAATAACTTGTGGGTAATTGGCATGTTTTCTTTCACCTTCGGACTTCAAGTCTTCAGCATTAAGTCTATCTACCTGAATAGTTACCTAAATACGTTCTTTGATGACATGGAATGACATAACAGCTTCGGTAACTTTGCTTTTTCCGAAATGAAGGAAAAAACCAAACCACAAAACCTGGAAGAAAATAATTATGGCCGGATGCCAAAGCGCCGTAAGCCCCTGGATTATATCGCAGTTTGTCGCCACGGCACCCTCAAAAACAAAGGTCAGACCAACAGCGTACATAACCCCGATTGCGGCCATTATTTGATATTTTGTGATTTTGCTGCTCCCCCTGTAATCTGCCCTTAAAAACTCTGAAACCATACGCCAGATCTGAGTTACCAGGACAGTCAGCAAGAATGCATCAGGCTGCCTGTCATTTAAGAACAGGGCGATCCCGACCAACCCGGTTAAACAGCAGATCAGCGCTGTAAAGGCCGGGACAGGAACGATTTTCTTTCCGTCCAGCCCGTCCGCATAGGAAATTTTTTTTGTTGCACCATAATAGACAAAGCAAAAACGCTTCAGGAACTTTTGAAAAATTGGCGTCAGATCTGCAACAGGTTTGCCGTAACAGCAGCCGAAACTGATGCAGGCCAGCCGGCCGGTACCTTCTCCGAAAGCATAAGCAATGCCGATAGCGGCCAGAACAGTCATGACCGGCAGATGCATTTCATTCCAAGGTTTGACAATATACCGGACTAAAAGCAACAGCCATGGAATAAGCAAGAGACCGACAAAAAAAGCCCCCCCTACGCTGGAGGTAAAGGTTTTATGTTCCACCCACCTTGCAATCAACCTGGATGCCGGCACACATACGGAAAAAACCATCGCTGTGATAAAAAAAATGACCGGGATCATAACCCCTGCTGAAGTTAGGAGGACAAAAAACAGAATGGCGGCAAAAACACAGGCATTGGCTGTTAACAGACCGTAATAGGTAAGATTCACCCCCTGCCAGTTGCCGTCCGACCGTTTGATACGGGGAACCGCACCGAGTATCTGCCATCGCTCCTGCGGCAGATGTTTGAAGCTCCAACAGAACAAAAGGCCTATCAGTCCTGCCAGGCATAAAATAAAGACAAAGTTTGCTATCATCTTAAAGTTTTTTCTTTTGCACAGTTCCGCCCTCAGTGGTAAACTACAAAATCCGACCTCTGGGGGTGGTAATTTGACTTTTGGTTAGGAACGTGGACGAAATAACTTCCGCAACTATGCATCACAGCTTCAGGCCACCTTTGATCAATCTCAAATCACAAAAGTCTTGAAATAGCTCGCTATTACTTCAACTTTTGCGATCTGAGATTGATCAAATTTGACCCAAATCTGTGCGCCTACTTGCGGAAGTTAATTCGTCCACGTTCCTTAAAAGGCGGAATTTTTGCCTGACATTCCCATACGGTTAAAATCGGGTGGTAAACGTCCATTGAAAAAATCGCAGGCCAGGTAATACCTGATATCATTAAACCACAACTTAAAGTATTTTGTGTCTCGGAAAAATTTCCTCATAAGATCTACCGGCTGATGAAGGGCATTGAGGATCGGTCCAAAAAGCTCCGATGGATCTCTAAAACACTCCCAGTTACAGAGGCGGCAATCGTTAATAATGCGATCCAGGGCATTTGTGTCCATATCCCAATACCTGCCAAAATTCTCGTTGCCGCGGTAACCGCATGGATAAGTGTTACCGTCTTTGGCGTCAATAAAGAAGAAATCAATTCCCCCTCTACAGGGATAGCTTGCGTTCGTATCATAAACGTACTGTCTGTAAAGGGCATAAAGAGAGCTTCCGGGTGAAAATAACCGGATTTGGGATCTGAATTCCGTCGTCGTCTCAAGAAGGGCCTTAAAAAGCAATGCTTTCTCACCTGCACTGAAGCTTACGATGGAACTATTTGAATTAGCAGCATAAACAGGGCTCAAACCAGAGCCGTCCTTTTTTTTGTGATCAATGCTCATGGGATAGCAACTGTTCACCATTGTGAATCCCAATTTGATAACAAAACAGTAAAATTTCCTAAAAGCCTTTTTAAATGCGATGTAGAAGGACCCGAGATGGTCGTCATCTTCTAAGGTGGCATTCACTCGGAGGCCTTTGGTCATGTTTCCTCCCACATTTCGGTTAATTCCGAGATTTGCCGAAGGATATATCCCTTGTTCGTGAAATATGGGAAGAGCCTTCTCAATACCAGCAATAACATCAGGAAGCCCTCGCATCTGCTCGTGCACGGAGGGAACAGCCGAATCAATACTGATCCAGAAATTTCGCAGGGGGGTGCCGGCCAATGTTTCCGCAACCTTTTTTACTCTTGATTCAAAATGAGCGCTACCGGGGTTTGCAAACATAAAGCCGTTTGTTCCCGTACGTATATACTCAATTCCTGCCTCTCCTGCATACTTGATAAACATGACAAGCTGGTCTAAAAAAAGGAAAGGTTCCCCGCCTGTAAAGCTTACCACATTGACTCCTTTTTGTGCTGCAGTGTCAATAATGCGCTTGACATTATCAGCAGATAATGTGGAACGTTTAAATTTTTTCGTCACTCTCATACCACATTGGGGACAAAAGGCATTGCATCTATCAGTCAACTGTATTACAAGCTGCCCGGGAATCCGGTTGCATCTTAGATCTGAAAATAGAGCGACTATTTGATTAAAATTTTCGTAAGGCTTTATCATCATAAACCGCCTTTCATTAACAACTCACAGTGCGATAACTTTCCCAGAGCTTAGCATACGCTGATTCAAAGGAACGATCTTCCGTGTAACTGCGGGCATTTTGTTTCATCTCTTTAAGTCGTTGGGGGTTGTTCATGAGTTTGAAAACAGCTTCTGAAAGGGCCCCTGGGTTTCTTGCAGGCACGATGAATCCGGTTTTGCCTGGGATAAGATTTTCTTTAGGTCCCCCTTCGTCTGATACGATAACAGGGAGTCCTGAAGCCTGGGCTTCCAACACAACATTGCCAAAGGTATCAGTAGTGGAGGGAAAAATAAAAATATCTGCCGACGCATATGCCTGAGCGAGTTCATCCCCTTCGAGAAAGCCCGTGAATATAGCGGGCAACCCGTTCAGGTCAACTTTCATTTCATTAAGATAGGGGCCGCTGCCCACCATGATAAGATGAAAATCGCTTCTGATCTCTGCCAGACTTTTGCATGTATCCACTAGATCGGAAAGGTTTTTTTCCCTGGATATGCGGCCCACATAAAGGAGTTTGAATCTGTTCTCGCTTACGTCGAATTTTTGACTGAAGAACCCGTTCCTCCTGGAAGGATGAAAGCGCTCAATATCAATACCCCGTGGGTAAAACCTTATCTTTTCTTTGGGGATGCCTTTCTCTTCAAGTTCATTACCAGTGGCCATGGATGGTACGTACAGTGCGTCCATCTGGTTATAGTACCAGATAAGATATTTCCACATAATATCCTCCATGAATTGGTCATCAGTGAGATGATTTACATACTGAGGCAGGGCCGTGTGATAGGTACCATAAATAGGAATTTTCAGTATGCTGGCAATGGCAAGCGCAGCCAGGCCGATTGGTCCCGGAGTTGCAGAGTGAATATGACTGAATTGCTCTTCATAACAGTAATTGAGCATCTCCAACAATGATGGATAATAGAGCTTCATATCCGGATACTCCGGCATTTCAAATGTACCTACAGGCATAAAATTCGTTACACCTGCCTGCTCGTGCCTTGCTGTGGCAGGGGGGCCGGAAATTCCTGATTCGGGACAGCAGGTAATAATTGTGAGCTGTTTTTTGTTTTTGACGGCCATTTCCACCTGCATCCTGAGTGTCAGGGCAACGCCGTTTATATCATAGAATGTATCAGTAAAATGGGCTATCTTGAGCCTTGGCCTTTTTACCTGCCCGCTCGTGCCTCGCTGTGACAGGCGGGCGGGTTTCCCGCCATTGCTGAAATGTTCCAGGCAATAACTGCAGAACCGCCGGTCCTTGACAAACACACTGTATGAGACAAAATAAGGGGCAAGCATGGTGTAAATTGATCCAACAGAACCGATAGTATGAAAAACATTAAACAGATTCGCACCGTTAAGACTTTTGAGGATTGAATCAGCAAACTGTCTGAGAATCTCTTCAGATATCTGATTTGCAAATTGAAACCATGCCTTGTTCATATCTTCGAGATTGTGATTGGATTGTTTCAACAATTTGCTCATACATGGACTTTTAAGGATGATTTCAGCAGCGTTTTTTCGGAATATATCCCCTATTGTCCCGGGCATTGATTTGAAAAGATGCCCGGACATCCTGCTGGTCACTATATTTCGGATCCGTTTTCCAAGCCCTGCTCCATTTTCAGAAGAAGGAACCAGGGCATGGTCAATAAACTTTATGAGCGGTTCCTTGTCAACATACCGGTCGAGTCCGAATTTGCTGCAATAAAACTGATAGGCAATGCTACATAGATTATGGGACAGAGTTTGGGGGCTGGATGCAACAGCATTTACCTTAGCCCTGTTTTGGTCTATGCCGGCCATAAATTCTTTTACCGAGGAAACTCCCTCCACCTCAGTGTAGGTTGTGGCAATATAAAGTGAAGAGTGATCGTCTGATCCCCCGATCAATGTCTTGCTCCAGGGTTCATGACCCACAGGCTCTAAATCATATTTATTGGATAGATAGTCGATATCTGTCCGTGTTAACTTTTTCAGGATTTCTTGAAGAACGCTGTTTTGGTAATCGTCACGTGAACCGTTTATTTCAAAATTGTTAAATAGAAGAAAGGCCTGCTCCAGATGCTTGATAGTCAACCTGTCATTTATTGCGAACAGCGGATGGGCAAGAGCATAAATGATCTTTTCCCGGTTAAGATATTTGATGAGTTGAAAAACATTATCCCTCAAAACAGAAATATCCTCGTGTTGCTTTTCAGTTATATCGTAGGCCAGGACATGGAATTTGCAACGGTCCTCGGGAAAGTATGTGGTGATCTCTTCACTTAAAAAGGTATTCTCCATGTGAGCGATTTCCAGACTTCCGTATAAGGTATTGTGATCGGTAATCGTAACCAGATCCATCCCCCTGTCCCGCGCCAGTGCATAGAGATTCTCAGGTTCAGTGTAACTCTCAGAACAGCCTATTTTCCTGAGAACCCACGCGGAAGGCCGTCTCGAATATTTGGAGTGGACATGAAGATCCGCCTTTAATAATGTGCCTTTCATATGCAAATACTCCGTTTTCATTTCCTTCTCCCTTTTCCTTACTCCATTCTCCTTGCTCCTTGCTCCTTCTGAACCAGTTCAGTGTTACAGAGTTGTTAAGGCTGTGTTAAATTTCTGTTATGTGTTCAATAATTTGTGGGCAATCGGCAGGGTTCCTTCAGCCTAAGCTCTTAGATGACATGAAATGACAGCAAGTAAAGGCGTATTGCAATACGTCCCTACTTTCGTCGCGCCACGGACGAACGGACGGAGACTTCGGTCTCTATTAGAGGTTTCTGAAACCCGCTGACAAAACGGCTTTGTACCTCATGCCGATGCAGATTGGCCACAATATCCGCATCAAAAGTAATTCGGTTTTTCTGGAAAAGGAGTACATCAACCGAACTGCCGGGCAGATACAGGCTCTTTGGTTGTCCCTTGATAAGCTGCATATGCGGTTTGACCGGCACAGGATCGTCATATCGGCGTTCACTGTAGCACTGAGAAATACCGCCGATCATCAGGGCAACGATTTCAATCATCACCACAAGTCCGATACTGCTGCCTCCTTCGACATCGGTATTGATTACAGTAATCACACGTTTGTTTCTGGAATAAGGAGTTACTTCGGAAATGACCGCATACGGATTGCATGAATGGTAATAACCTGGAATTTCATAAATATCAGCCACCGTGCCCGTTACCGGCACGTGATTGTAGTGATACTTTTCAGGAGTCAGCCGGAAGACTGCAAAATCCCCGCCTTCAAACGCTTTGAGCCAGTCCGTTCGGTCCGCCCCAAGCAGGTCTTCGAAGCTGAAAAACTTCTCTTTGATAAAGAGGAGGGTATCCCGGGCCAGGGAGCCGGCCAGCATTTTTGCATCTGCCGGCGATACCACGACAGCGTCATCTTCAGGCATGGGTCGGCATTGCCAATACTTGATCTGCCGTTCGAATATTTTTCTGGCGGTGTTAAGTCTTGATACAGGCTCAACGCATTCGTTAAGATCAACCCCGAGTTCGTTCAACAGATTTTGGCCTCCTGTCAACCTTGCGCCCAGGGGCAGATTGTAATTGATAAAAGCCAGTATTCCTGTTATCCGTGAAGAAATCAGGGCCTGGTACAAAACCGGCGATCTTTCCCGCACGTCGGAGTAAATTATATTGATCAGACGGTCGCAGAAAAATCTTTCCGTGCGGACCTCACCGGAAACGCGCTCAATATATTGGTGGGACATTGTGCATGATATGCCGTAGTCAGTCATGATTTGCCTGTATGCATTGCAGATTAAGCTGATAAAACACAAGCAGCATCAGGTGAATGAGCTGTTCCAGTAATTTTGATGACAACGTTTCGTCAAGAACTGCTTTTTCACTTTCAGCCAGAAAATCCACAGCATTTCTGCCGTTTAGAATTTTCAACAAAGCCTTATTGTAAAGCCCTCCACGCCAGTTAGTCCAGGAATCGAGTTTTTTCAGTGCGCAGGCAAAAAGATCGAGTCCTTCCTGCATGTGCTTTTTCTTTAATACTTCACGGTAATATTTTTCCGCAGCCAGGTTGAATTCGTCAGCGGTAAGCTGTGTGGAATGTTTTGCCGAAGCGCTGTCCAGGATTTTCCGGGTAAGACGGCCGGCAGCAGAAAACTCTTCAGGCTCGTTTATACGCCGTTCGAGGTCGCTGAGCGTTTCTTCGAGATGCATCATTTTTACCAGATCTTTTGCGTCCTCACGGATAACACGCAAAAGAGCCCTGCGGTATTCGATGTTATGTACCCGCAAAAAACCGGCATAACGCTGGCTTTTTCTGATGTTGTGTGTACGGCGCAAAATTTTTTCCATAAACTGATTTCCGGTTGATTTGTGCACAAAAAAAGTTGGTATGCCGATGGCAGCCCCGAAAAAAATCTGGCGGCGTTCACTCTCTACGGTTGGATCATCGGGAATATGCGCATGGGAAACCTGCCGCTGAAAAATATATTTGTAAGCCAGAGCCGTTATCAGCAACTGCAGGTTTACGGCCTGGGCCATATCGTCCATAAACCTGTTAAAAAGGCTGTAATAACGTCCTTCAAAGCCGGAAAAACCAATGGTGTCGAAGACTCTTAATCGATACAGCATATACAGCGGCATATCGCGATGGAAAACACCCATGGAGGCAAGATCATCCTTAAGCTTTTGTTCATTGCCGGGCCGTCCGTCAATGGCCGGACTCTCGTCGGTACTCAGCAAGGCCACAGGATAGTTGATCAGCCGGAAATCGTACACATAATCGCCTTTCATACACAAAAAGCGGCTGACAGCGCTATCAAGCGATTCGGGTCCAAACGGAGTCAGGGAATAGCCGAAAAACTTCATGCCGGCTTTTTTTTTCCACCTCCTCCAGATCATTCTCAGGTGGGTGTAATCAAGTTCATGCGGCAGAAACCCTAAAACTTTCTCCGGATGAAAATCCTGAAAATCAAGACGGTAGGGAGCTGCTGAATAGGTGCCGACAAACAGCGGAAGAAAATGCTCGCAGATCTTAATCACGAGATCGCCATAGTATTTTTCATCTGTTGCGGTAAATCCGGATTCAGGATTGCCAAGCAAGCGGGTCAGTTTGCGACTGCCCAGGCTGACGTGAATGCCGTTATTAGCCAGGCTGATATTGGATGTATTCGGCAATACCACCAGATTGTTTGTAATAATGCCGGCTTCCTTTAATTTAACCACTGCATTAAGCTGGCTGCGGGAAAGCACCTCGTGGCATAATCCCATGTAACGGCGCTTAATTTCGCCCTGATCCCATCCGGAAAGGCATGGACTCATATATAGTTCCCTGTAAAAGGCATCGGGAATCAATTCGTTCAACTGCCTCTGACGGACAGGCGGATGGGGTGCAAAATAGGTCTGAACCTGTTGGCCGCTGTCAAGAAGCCCAAATCGACGGTTTGCGTATTGGATTAGAAACTGGGACAAAAGAAATCGCAACGATGTTTCACCTGCAATTCCTTTCCCCATCTGATGATCGGGTGTCATTGGAATCGGACAAAATGAATGCGTCTCGGGCGAAGTATTATCGTTGAGAAAATGACTCATCATTTTCTCTCCGGCAGCCCTGATAAGGGGATCAATGTCCTTTTTGCCGATTGCATGGGCCAGCGACAGTTTCAGCAAATAGCTCACCGGTAATCTTAAATATTCAATCCCGCTGATTGTAAGGACGAACCTCTTTGCATCGCGTCGTAACCGGCTGTCAACCTTTCGTTTATCAGCCTGAATATCCCTTGCGAAAACAGCGTTGGCGTATTCGCACAAAAGATGACGCGGCAGCCGTACCCAGCTATGCTCCCACACCATATCGGTATTGGCCAAATAGTTTTCAATATTCCTGACCAACCTCCTGGGTGATTCTCCTGTTGCCGCGCGTTTGACGATATTTCGATAATAAGAGGACTGTTTGATTGCAATGGCCAGATCAACATTATCTTTGTTTCCGCAAACTGCGGTTTGCAATTCGGTTTCCGATCCTGCTGTCACGTCATCAGCAGAAAACGGAAGTGATTCGATTAGCGCTTCGCCGGATGTCTGGGGCATTCCCAAAAGACTCATGATTTTCAGTAGGTCGGAAGGGGTATCAGGCTGGTTCGTACGCTTTTGAACAGATTTGGAATAACCGGTCGGCACGCATATGGCAGTCATACTTTACCCATCAGCCCTGTCTGTCATCTTGAAGTTTTTTTCTTTTGCAGTGCAAAAATTATAAAAAGTATCTCTTTCAATTCAGCGCAAAGCCTCACTTTATGTTTTCTTTAACCTAAGTTGCCTGACGTTCCCATACGGTTAAAATCGGGTGGTAAAGGCATTGAGGATCATTTGATGAGTTGAAAGACATTATTCCTCAAAGCAGAAATATCCTCGTGTTGCTTTTCATTTATATCGTAAGCCAGGACATGGAATTTGCAACGGTCCTCAGGAAAATATGTGGTGATCTCTTCACTTAAAAAGGTGTTCTCCAGGTGGGCGATCTCCAGACTTCCGGCTAAGGTATTGTGATCGGTAATTGTGACCGGATCCATCCCCCTGTCCCGCGCCAGCGCATAGAGATTTTCAGGTTCAGTGTAACTCTCAGAACAGCCTATTTTCCTGAGAACCCACGCGGAAGGCCGTCTCGAATATTTGGAGTGGATATGAAGGTCCGCCTTTAATAATTTGCCTTTCATATGCAAATACTCCGTTTTCATTCCCTTCTCCTTACTCCCTGCTTTTTCTCTCAAGTTCTTGTTCTTTATTAACTTCAGACTAAACCACTTCAGTGTTACAGGATTATTACGGTTGTGTTAAATTTCAGTTACATGCCTCAATATTTTGTGGATAATTAGAATTTCAGCCACCATTTTGCTATCGAAAAATAGACCAATAAACCGGTGGCATCTAAAAGGGTAGTGATAAGGGGGCTGCTCACAACGGCAGGGTCGAGTTTTATTTTTGTCAAAATTATCGGCAACAAACTCCCAACTAAATTTGCCCATAAGACGATTATAACCATTGACATCCCGGCTATTGGGCCCACAGCAGCTCCGTCCTTCCAGAAGGAGCTCCCTATACTAAGGACGACCCCAAGCGTAACCCCCAATAAAAGACCGACCAGCAGCTCTTTTTTTACAACACTAAACCACTTCCTCAAACTTAAGTCCCCAATGGCTATGGCCCTTATGACCAGGGTGGCTGACTGCGTGCCGGTATTGCCTCCACTGCCAATCAAGACAGGTATAAAAAAGGCCAGAGCAACGATGGCGGTTAAGGTTTTCTCAAAGGCAGCGATAACGCTTGATGAAAAAAAACCTGCTACCAACAGAAGTGACAACCATATAATCCGCTTACTATACAAAGTCCAAACAGAGGCAGCGCTATAGCTCATATCTAAAGGAACGACGCTGCCCCCTTTATGGATATCTTCGGTGACTTCCTCTTCCAATACATCGAGGATATCGTCCACTGTCACAATTCCTAACAATACATTTTCCGAATCGATTACAGGCAAGGCAAACAGATTATAGCGTTTTGTCAGCTTAATGGCCTTCTCCTGGTCTTCATGCGCCAATATCGAAACAAACCTTTCGTCCATAAGGGATGCAACTATTTGTTCCGGGTCTGCCAGGATCAATCTCCGTAAAGGTATATCGTCAAGCAAATGCCACTTTTCATCCACGACATAAGCTATATGAATTGTTTCAGCATCACGCCCATATCGACGAATGTGCTCCAGAGCCAGCTCAACCGTCAAATGAGGGCGGATAGCGACATAGTCCGGTGTCATCAACCGCCCAACACTTTCTTCCGGATAACCAAGTAACTCCAGTGACTCTCTGCGAATATCTGAAGAAAGTAAATTCAAAAGCCTCTGCGTTATTTCTCCTGGAATTTCTTCAAATAACTCTGTTCTATCATCAGGTGATAATTCTGAAATAATATCTCGAACATGTTCATTACTCATTTCCTGAAGAAGCGCCATTTGTTTATTGGACTCAACCTCACTAAATACACTGGCGGCCTGTTGTTTATGCAATAAACGGAAAAGGATGACCGCCTCTTCTACTCTTATATTTTCAAATAAATCAGCTATATCCGGAGCCGGCCAATTAGAAAGTATTTCCTTAAGCCTTCGCCAATCCTTTTGTTTGATTAATTCTTGAATCTTGCTCCCAACAAATTCATCCGGCATTTTAATTCCCTCATCAGTTTCCAAAAATACATCGCAAAATCCAAACCTTGATTTTAAGGCGCTTTTTAATGATCCAACCTCTGCCTTACCAGAGGTTTTTATTCGTACTACCATTATTGTTTTATCCGGGGTTAATGCCCATATATGTATATGCTCTGCTTTTCCATTAAAATCATTAGAAATAAAATCTTTTATATCATCTAAATCAATGTCTGGAGGTACTCCTTCCATAAGGATGTGGAGACTATCCTTTATAAGAAAATATGTTGGATATGCCGCAAGGACACCTATGACTACACTTGCTAAGGCATCCATTTGATAAAAATGAGTATAGGCTATCACAAGTGATGATATAATTACTCCCAAGGAACCTAATGTATCAATTAAAAGATGTAAGAAACTACCCCTTATATTGATGTCTTTTAACTCGGATTTTAAAGCATAAAGTCCATAACCATTAACTGCCAACCCTAAGATAGCGATGTACAAAACCTTTTCCACTTCTATAGGTTGTGGCGCTATTATCCTTTCATATGCTTTGGTAAAGACGTAAAAAAGGACAAAACCTACCAGCATCCCATTGAAAAGCCCTGCTAAAACCTTTGCCCTTTCATACCCGAATGTTTTATTTTTGTCAGGCGCCTTATTGCTTATGTTTTTTGCAAAAATAGCGATTAACTGTCCTGCCACGTTTGTGGCCATAAAGGCAGCATCTGTAAGTAAGGCAAGGCTGTTGCAATAAAGACCACCTATTAGCTCAATAACAAAATATATTGCTGTCAAAAAGAAAACCTTGTTGAGGTTATTGCCGTTCATGAATTGTATCCTTAATAAGGAACGTGGACGAAATAACTTCCCCAACTATGCATCACAGCTTCAGGCCGCCTTTGTTCGATCTCAAACCCCAAAAATATTGAAATAGGTAAGCTATTCCATCAACTTTTGTGAT
>JABZFQ010000246.1 GCA_014237365.1 Desulfobacteraceae bacterium
GTTCTTCTGAAGAGCCGGATGAGGTAAATCTTCATGTCCGGTTCTGTGAGGGGGCTCATAGTAACCTCGGGGCTATTACCCCAATAAAAGAGGTGCGCTATGGGTTCTACTCGACGATACAATGCAACATCAATATCGTCAAGTAGAGCTCATAGCGCACCTCTTGTTGGGGTAATAGCCCTGAGGTTACTATAAGCCCCTCAAAGAACCGGACATGAAGATTGCCGAATAAGAAAGAGCGATTACTTGCTCTCCCTCTTCTAAGAACCGGACTTGCGACTTTAATCACATCCGGCTCAAGCCTTTCATAACCCTTATCGTGCAGCAGTTTACAATTCAATAACATTACGATTTTGAGACTACACTATTTATACAAAATGAACAATTGTTCATTTTCACTCCAGACGTTTTAGGCTTGCCATCTATTTTCCGAGCACGCAGTTTATATCTTCGCACACCGAAATATTCTTTGTCAAGATAAGGATTCATATTTAGTTTGGCTCTTCCTGTGTTTCCAGTTGGTTGAAGTTTTCAAATTTAAAAAACGATGACAGGTGTAATATTTTATAAAATTACACCTACACACCCAATTTAACCAATATATTCTCTTGATGGTGAATCAAACAGCTAAGCAAGTATGTTCTGTTTACTCTTGAGCTACCAACTTGAAACACAGGAAGAGCTTACATTTAAACTATTAAAATATTATCACTAATTAAGGGACACGACTGAATTTTCGAGATCGTTTGAAACTCTTTGATTCTTCAATCTTCAGGCATATTTAAATAAGCAAATTAAAATTTTCTAGTAGTTATAGAATAATGCAACTAAACTGATCAATTTATTAATCTGAGTTTATTTGATAAAACATCCTTTAAAATCAAAGACTTTAGAACGATCTCCAATTTTTGACTTACAATCTTTTTCTCGGAATTACTAATCCCTCTTTTTACCCCAGACCAGCGCCACCAGGTCAAACATCTCCCACTGCACATTAAATCTATCAGCGGCACTAAAAGCATCCTTTAGCCCTGATATATCAACGTAGGTAGCTGTTCGCATTTCAACAAAAGTATGGAAAATTTCCAGCAGCACCTTCTTCGAGAACCTGGTTTGCCGCACCACATCCATAATCGCAATCTCTCCACCTGGCCCCAGTACCCTGAACATCTCACCCAACACATCAGGAGGCTGTGCTACCTCATGCATAGCAAAACTTGAGACAGCAGCATCAAAAACCCCATCCTTGAAGGGCAGTCTATGAGCATCAGCAAGCACAAAATCCCCTTTCGACTTATGCCTTGCACGTCTTATCATCTCAATAGAGATATCGGTACATACCAAGTCAACCATGCCCAGTTGCTCGGCCAGGTATCCCGTGCCCGAAGCCATATCCAGTACACGCATACCTTTTTTAATCTCGATCTTTCCAAGTAACTGGTTCCTCAACCTGTCATACTGCCCCATCATTGCAATCCTTGCCCCTATATCGTAAATAGGTGCCAAGAATTTAAAAAAACCATGATTCTTTACTTTTTCCATATGCTTTTTCCTGATAATATATCAGGTAATATATCGCATAATTATTAATACCATACTATAGTAAAAGGCAGGATGGTAAAATGAGGTTTAAGAATAAAAAACACACACTGGCAGCTTTAGGTATTGTTTTCCTGTTTATCGGCATTTTGATGTCACTGAATGGCCAGGATGGTTCTTCGTTCATCTATTTCGGTGCTGGGACATTGATTGCAACCGTACTGCACTATGGCATCGCAGCAGGCAGGCCCCAGATATCGGCTTTCATTGTTGGTCTTATTATACTACATACAGGAGTCCTGTTGATAGTGAAAGGTGAATTAATATACCCAAGTGAGTTTGGATTCATCACATTCGTTTCAGGAATTCTGGTACTGCTAAATTCAGGTTTTTCAGAATACATCCGGGGCAGGAAGAAAAAGAATTGATGTTGAGCCAATGGCATTTTAGCGGAAATTAATCTTTTTGCCATGATCCATTTATCCAGAATAAATTTAAAAGTCACGCTGAACAAACTGAAAGCAGCAATTCCCAGTCTCTTATTTTGTATTCATCCAAGCTGTCTGGAATAATACAGCCGTTCGTCGTTGATTTTCCTTTTGACGTGGCGAGTAGAAGGACGCAATATCATAAAATGTTTACGAAGAAATGAATAAACAGGCCTTCACTTGTATGCGTTTACAGCCATAACGGGAATTGCTGAACTGAAAGGTATAATGGTACGCTCATCTGCGGTTAACATTTGACGAACCAAGGCCAATCAGCCAGACAAATGCAGGAAGGCAGCAAAGCGAATTCACCGCCGATTAAGGAGGGAGCGGTTACCCGCTCCCTCCTTAATCGGCGGTGCATAATCCAATCTAAATTATATTTTAACTGCTATCAATGCGGCATAGTCAATCTGGCCCTCCCTGCCCTGTATACTACAGCCAGCATTATCCCCATCAGCGCACCTGCCCCCCCTAATCCGGGCGACCCCTGGGACGGCGACTGGTTAGGGGACGAGGGGGCGGTGGTTGTGCGAGTGGGGACGAGGCCTGAGTA
>JABZFQ010000365.1 GCA_014237365.1 Desulfobacteraceae bacterium
TGAATGTAATTTTAAGGGAGATCATTCTTTCTTAAATAATTTTAAATAGGAGAAAATATGGATATTGAATCACTTGAAAAAGAATTCAGGAAAAAGGTTTGTGATAAAATTGAATTATTTCCTGAAGGTAAAGATAGGTTCGTAATTTCAGCTCCATTTACATTTGAAGATGGGGATTTTCTAAATGTGGTCCTTAAAAAGAATGGAGCTGGGTGGTATTTCACTGATGAGGGGCACACTTTCATGCATCTATCTTATGATGATTTAGACTTTGAGAGAGGTAAAAGGAAAGAAATAATCAATTCGGTTCTTAAGACCCACTATCTTGAAAACGATAGTGGTGAATTGAAATGTACTGTTGAAGATAATTATTTCAGTGATGCATTTTATACTTTTATCCAAGGACTTATCAAAGTAACAGATATTGCTTTTACGAAAAGGGAGCGTATCAGGTCTTTATTTTATGAAGAATTCGAAGAATATTTAAGGAATTTTTTTGGAGATAAATGTATTTTTGATTATAAAGAGCCAAACAAGGACCCCGGAGGAAAATATCCAGTAGACTGTTATGTTGAAAATGAAGTGCCATTATTCATTTTTGGAATATATAACAATGATAAATGCCGTGATGCGATGATCACTTGTCTTACCTATGAAAGGTGGGGATTTTCCTTTACTTCTATTGGCATATTCGAAAATCAGGAAGATATCAATAAGAAAGTACTTGCAAGATTTAGTGATGTAATTGAAAAGCAGTACTCTAATTTGAGTGCATCAAAAGAGCGGCTACCTGATTATATTAAGAAAATTCATATTCTATCTTGAAAATCACAGACCTTATTACAGCTTTTGTTAATTATATGCGCCGAGTTGAGATTTATCAAAGTTGCCTTGAAAATTCTTCAACTTATACGAACATTAACGCTTCTTTTATATAGCCCCAGCCTTCCCAGTCCTGACTGAAGTCAGGGGCAACCGCGAGATAAAGGTCATGTACTTGGGTGAGTGCCAGAAGATGTGGGGTGGGTTGGTGTGTGTTCACCGAAGGCAGCGTGGAGTTGTCACCATTTTTAATCATTATTTCTACGTCGTAGCAATCGCATAAGCCCAACTAAAATATTTATCCCCGGCACAGATTGCATATAGCGTGTATAGGCATCGCCAAACTTCACGACGAGTCGCCCGTCTTCTTGTCTTGAAATTGAGTAGACACACGCCATGCCTGTAATCCCAATAATTGTCGTCAACCAATGCTGACTACAGAAAATAATTGCAAGGTACATGAGTAACCAACCCAGATAGAGTGGATGCCGAACAACGGAGTAAATTCCTGTATCAACAAGGACTGAGGTTTTGGTCCAATCATTTTCTTTTTTCACCTTACCCTTGCTGCGAAAAACAAACATAGGCAGAAAGATTAAGACAAGGCCAACCGCCAAGATCATCCATCCGGCATACAAAAGCTCTTCGATACAAGCAGGATTATCTAAAAACCAGAGCAATAGATAAGCCAGGATCAGCATGACTCCCGCTACGTAGTATAGATAGCTACCATTAATCAATTTTCCGATTATGCTAAAATTAAATTTAATAATACCTCCTTTGCTCTGAAAATAGCATCTTCATGCTCGTGAGTGTCCTGAAATGTCACAAACGCTTATTTTTTGCTTTTGGCGGGCAAAGGGCAATTTCAAATAGGGTTTTTAATCTATGTAAAGTTCCCCCGAATGCGTAATTTGGGTGAGCAAAGCGAACCATATACACCGTGTTATGCTAGCGAATGAAATGAGCATATTTTGGCTGTGCGTTTAAAATGTAACAATTCTGTCACTATTTTTGATAATTTCATACAAATCTTTCATCGTTGATAATGGGCACACTTTGGAACCTTCGGACTGCCTGATTTCGAGACAACTGCCACAAGCAAATATTTCTCCACCATTATCAACTAACGTTTGCATCTGTTCTGTCACTTTAAATTTATCCGTGTCCAGAGATTCGCACTCTACACCTTTACCAAGCAAGAACACATTTATTTCGTCACCCTCATTCAATGCAAAATTTGCAAACCAAAATGCGTTCCAAACTGTTTCCGAGTCGTTTGAATAGACTACGATTCCTATTTTCATCTTTATAACTCCTTTTGTGCGGAAATTACAGTAAAACCTCCTTCTCCATGACCTTCTTTTACAGGTTCAATAGTAGTTATTTTTTTGGGGTTTTTGAATATTGTCTGACAGGTTTTGATATGTTCGGACTCAAAATTTTCAAGCAAATCCAAAACTTGTCTGGTAGAATAAAAGTTGGCATGCCTGTAGAATTTACTCTCTTTCTTCTTTGATTCATACAGTTTGCCAAGAAAACTCCCCTTGTCAATCATACCTATAATGATATATCCTCCCGGTTTAAGAACTCTTTTTGCTTCCCTGAGTGTTTGTATAGGGTCTTGCACAAAACATATTGTTACAACTATCAATACAAAATCAAAAGAAGAATCATCAAATGGAAGTTTTTCCGCTTTTGCTTCATAAACCTCTATCCCACGTTTTTGTGCTATATCTGCCATTGCTTTTG
>JABZFQ010000143.1 GCA_014237365.1 Desulfobacteraceae bacterium
GTTTCCGGCATTCCTCTTTCTTCAAGAAAGCCTGTAGTTGGAAAAGATATCTTTACATGCGAGTCGGGTATCCATATAGATGGACTCATAAAAAATCCCTCGAATTATGAACCATTCGATCCTGCGGAGGTATCTATGCGGAGAAAATTCCTTATCGGCAAGAAGACGGGAAGAAGCGCTCTACGTCACAAGCTCAGGAGTCTGAGGACAAATACAGAAGACAGAGTTCTGGAAGAACTCTTAATGAAAGTTAAAAATGAATCATCGCGACTAAAAGCGAGCTTTACAGACGAAGAGCTGTTACGGTTCTGCTCTATCTAAGGTCTATTTTGTATCTTGCCCAGAAACAATTAACCCACCTGGCCGACAGTCGTTGTAGGTTTAGTGTTTTCAAAAGCATCAAAAAACACCACTGTTATTTAGACAAAACAGTCTAAAATAGCACCCACATATTGACAAACTCGTCTTTTTTATTTATAGTTGATAAAATCTAAGTTGAGCGATTTTTTGCGAAGATATGTGTTGAGATCTTGATGCATAAGGATTTGCAAAAACCGCAGGCATACCCGTGGATATGTAGAGGATTTTTGCGAATCCTTATGCGCAAGAGATCGGCGCAGATTGAGCAAAAAATCGCTCAATTTAGTTAAAATAGTGAAGAATCGAAATTATCAAGATACAAATACAGTGCCGTGAAGTGGCATAATATAAGCTTTTTACGAGACCATCAAAAATAGGATAATAAAATAATAATGGAACGTGACATTTACAGTTGGTTGAAAAACTGGAAAAACGAAAAAAGACGAAAACCACTGATAATTCGCGGTGCACGACAGGTAGGCAAGACCTGGCTTGTTGAATATTTTGGGAAAAAATTTTTAAACAGTTTATTGAAATCAATTTTGAATTTCAGCCACATTTTAAAACCTGTTTTTCAACACTGAATCCCTTTGAAATTGTAGAAAAAATTGAGCTCACTTCCAATGTCGACATAAACCAATTATTGCTGCAGGTTCTCTGCTTGAGTTTGTAATGGATGATGAACAGATTTCTATCCCTGTTGGACGTATTCAGAATATCAATCTGCCTCCTTTGTCATTTGGAGAATTCCTTCAATAAATGCTGATGAGATAGGACTCCTTTTGCAATCCTACTGTAGAATACCACAATAAATGAGCTAAAAGCATAGGCTACAGCAATATTGCAAAAGCATTACGTAATATGATGGCTAACATTATGACTTATAGGAATCTAAGGTTCATTTCCATTGAACTTGTTAGTTATTTTTTTGCCTTCTTATCTGAAGGAAATGGCTTGGTGTTTTTAATTTGTTTAACATCACATTTTGATTAGCTCACTTATTCCATCATATTCCATTGGACCGGTATGTTCGGGCGCGCGGTATCAAGAAAGGTTTTCTGGTCTCTGGTCGAATCCGCATTGCTGCATCATCTTCAGGCTCTTGAAAAATTACCTACTGATGTAATTATCCCGCCACGCCTTGTTGTTAGCCGGAAATCAGGAGAGGCAATTCTGGAACAGCTTGAGAGACCAGTTGAACCTACCGATTCCATGAAAGAGCTGTTTGAGGATGATTGAGATTCGGATTCTAAAACCATCGGATGATCGAACCAGCTTCCTGTCAGGCAATACCGATCCGGATCGTTTTTTTGCCAGGTATGCAGGTCAAAATCAGTTCCGGCATCATGTCGGAACTACTTATGTTGCCGTTGAAGATGATCTAATCAAAGGGTTCGTAACAGTTTCTGCTTCCCACATCGAAATAGATCAAATTCCTGATTCCTGAAAAAACGGTTACCAGGATATCCATTGCCTGTTTTACGTTTAGCTCGTCTGGTCCGCCCGTGGGTGGGGAATAGGATCATTAGTGTTAAGGGCTGTATTTAATCTGGCCTGCGATATGGGCGAGAAAGTAGGGTACGTGGGAGTGGTCGTGGACGCCAAGCCTCATGCTATCAGCTTCTATGAGCGATACGGCTTTATCAGACTTGAGTCCCTAGAAGGTATTCTCGGTGATCGCCCTGAACCGGTTCCGATGGGGCCCCATTTCTAAGGCTGCTGGATCTGACAATTAAGCCACTATAGACTTTCAGATAATTAATTTCACAAGGCCGGAAGGAGGAAGGCGTATTAGTTATACGTCGACGACTGATAAGACAGTGAAATTATTGAGCTGAAAGTCTGTACCATTTAGCAAGATCAGTATGGGCAGAGCAAGCAGAAGCTTGGTGAGAGAAGCAGCGACGAAGAGCTTTTGCGTTGCGCAAGCATGCTTTCTTCCTAAAGCTTTCCTTTTTTCAGAATCGCTATAAGAAGCCATAGCCCCATGACCGCGGCTGCCAGGAACCCGATGATACCGATGAGAGAAATGCCGAACACAAACGGTGGTGTCCTGGAAAGAACAATTAATGCGGAACCGATTATAAGGGATGCGATGACAATAGCAAAAGCAATCCGATTGCTGATCTGGTCATGGGTGGACAACATCGGCTCAAGCCCCCGGTGCTCAAACTCCATCTTGATCTTGCCCTGCTTCATCTGTTCCAGAA
>JABZFQ010000217.1 GCA_014237365.1 Desulfobacteraceae bacterium
CAACCACAGGGCGGAAGGGCAACCACAGGCGTTGCCCCTACGTTATTTGAAAACGAATTGTATCACATAATAGGGAACCATCATCAAGATGGCATTGTTTTATTTTGGTTACACTCAAAACATTTTACATGAAGCAAACTCTCAAGATTCTGCGAAAAAAAAGAGGTACTGCGGAATTGCATTCGGCAAACAGTGCTTACCCGCCTATGGTCTTTAACGGGTGGCAATGGGGCCAGATTAGAATTGTCGGTAAACTTGTCGGTACATTCGAAGGAGCTATTGAGCCGTCTTCGTTTGATTTTTCACCGGCACAATCTATTTGACGTACACTAACCCACCGGATTCATACTGTGAAGCAACGCTCAGTCTTGTATCAATATTAGCAAGTGCCTGCCCTGCAACACTTAATGCTTTTTCAGGGGTATTATTTGTTTCACTCAGATGGGCAAGAATTACATGTTTCAGTTTATTGTGCTTGATTTCATTTAAAAGATTTTTTGAATCTTCGTTTGAAAGGTGTCCGGTTCGGCTCTTGACACGTTGTTTTAGAGACCAGGAATATGGTCCATTTGCGAGCATAGTATGATCATGGTTTGCTTCGAGGATCAGTAGCGAGCAGTCTTTAAGATGCTCTTTAACCATTGAAGTTGCTATTCCAAGGTCTGTTGCAATACCGATCTTTGAACCATTTTGTTTTATGGTAAAACCAGCAGGATCTTGTGCATCATGGGATATTGAAAATGGATGCAGGGCAAGCGTTTTTAACATAAACGCTGAACCGCACTCAAAGCTTCTTATGTCTTTAATGTTTTTTAATTGAGATGAGGCGGCTTTTATTGTCTTGTCGTTAATATATACAGGCAGGTCAAAGCGGCGTGAAAGAACCCCTACGCTTTGAATATGGTCGGTGTGTTCATGAGATACGAGTATAGCATCAAGATCTTCAGGATTAAGCCCTGTTGATTTTAGCCTGCGTTCAATCTCTATCCCCGAAAGACCTGCATCAACGAGTATTGAGGTGGAGCCATTGGAAACAAAAATAGCATTTCCCTTGCTGCCGCTCGCCAGCATACATACTGCCAAATTATAGTTGCAATTCTTAGTTGAATTGCTCAAAATTGATTGCTCGGCAGTCATATAATCCAACTTTCAAATTAGATTTTACAAAAAAAATTTGACAGGATTAATCCAGCTTGCAGCGGGAAGATTAAAACATCAAAACTCATCCTGTAAATCCACATAAAAATCCCTTACTTTACATTTGATTTCAACATTATTTTCCGGTGTGTCCAAAGCCTCCGGTGTTGCGAACAGTTTTATCTAATTGTTCTACAACGTTAATCCTGGCATGATAAACTCTTTTTATGATCATTTGAGCAATTCTGTCACCTCTTTTAAGAGTATATTTTTTGGTGCCAAGGTTTATAGCCGGAATCATTACCTCTCCTCGATAGTCAGAGTCAATTGTACCAGGTGAATTTATAAGGCCGATACCATGCTTAACCGCTAATCCGCTTCTTGGGCGGATCTGAGCTTCAAATCCTTCTGGAATGGCCATGGCAAAACCTGTAGGAATCAAAGCGATTTCACCTTTTTCAAGAACGGTATCTTTTTTGACGGCTGCATATATATCCATTCCAGCAGAGTATGGAGTCATGTAACGCGGAAGAGGTATATCTGCATCATCGTCCGGCCTGATGCGCAGCAATTTTATAGTAGGGATACGGTTCACGGTTTACGGTTTACGGTTTACGGTTTACAGTTTTATATTTTAATCAACCGTTAACTGTAAACCGTGAACCGTGAACCGTTAATATATCTTCGTATGCCTTTTTGTCGGGAACAGGGCCAAGTATTGTAATTGCAAGCTGGTCATTATCAAAAAGAGTTGACGCTAAATCAATAATATCATCTGCTGTGACTTCTTCTATTTTATTCATAACTTCCTGTAATGGAATATAACGACCAAAATGGATTTCATTCTGAGCTAATCGAACCATCTGGCTGTCGATACTTTCTGATGTAAGCATAAGGTTGCCTTTTGTATATTCCTTTGCACTTCGCAGTTCAGTTGAGTCAACAGGCATTTTTTTAAGTTTGAATATCTCATTCAGGATGACTTCTATGGTTTCTTCAGCATTTTTAGGATCGACCCCAACGTAGACTCCGCACATGCCTGTATCAACATGAGATGATATAAAAGAATAGATCGAGTAGGCGAGACCTCTATTTTCACGAATTTGCTGGAAGAGCCTTGAGCTCATGTTCCCACCGAGTATAGTATTAATCAGTAAAAAAGTATAACGTTTTGGATCGGTAATTGACAAGCCTTTTGTGCCCATGCAGATATGAATTTGCTCAAGATCCCTGGAATGAATGGTAACTTTAGATTGGCCGGTTGGAGTTACACGAACAGGGAAGCTATTGCCTGCATTGATTGATTCAAATCGTTCTCCTACTAAATTGACAAAGTGATCATGGTCTATGTTACCTGCGGCAGATATAAAGATACGTTCGGGTTGATAAAGCCGGGAAAAAAAATCCCTGATGGTTTCAGAATCAAAACTTAAAATATTTTCTCGAGAACCAAGTATTGATCGCCCTAAAGGGTTATCTCCCCAGTAAGTATTTCCCGAAAGTATGTGGATGTATTCTTCCGGGGTGTCTTCGGTCATTCCAATTTCCTGGAATATAACTGCCCGTTCTTTTTCGACCTCTTTTGATTCAAATGTTGAGTATAAAAATATATCGGAAAGAATATCAGCCATGGTTTCCAGGTGCGTATCCATTACCTTCGCATAATAGCAAGTGTTTTCCATGGTTGTAAAAGCATTTGTATTCCCGCCGACAGAGTCAAATTCCTTGGCTATCTGAAGAGCTGAACGTTTCTTTGTCCCCTTAAAGATCATGTGTTCAATAAAATGAGAAAGTCCGTTTTCCGATGGAGACTCATCTCGGGCTCCAACATTAACCCATACTCCCATTGAAACACTGCGAGCATGGGGTATTTTTTGGGATAAAATCCTGATGCTATTATTAAGAATGGTTTTATTTGCTATTTTGTCCATTTTCCCCTTCTATAACTGCTTTTCGACTCAGGCGTATTTTTCCGTCTTTTACTTCAAGAACCTTAACCTTTATTTTGTCTCCTTCCTTAACTATATCTGAAACTTTTGCTACGCGATGTGTAGCGAGTTGAGAAATATGCACAAGTCCATCCACGTTAGGCATTATCTGAACAAATGCCCCAAAGTCCATTATTTTTACGACAGTACCTTCATAAATAACTCCGACCTCGGGCTCTCTTGTGATTTCCTTGATCATTGCCAATGCTGCATCTGCATCTTTTTCGGAAACCGCGGCAATTTTAACAATGCCCGTGTCATCTATTTCTATTCTGGTATTTGTTTCACTTTGCATTGCCCTGATGGTTTTTCCTCCAGGCCCTATTATTTCTCTTATCTTATCAGAAACTATCTTTATGGTAACTATTTTAGGAGCATGAGGTGAAATTTCTTTGCGGGGTTTTTTTAAAGCTTCAAGCATTTTATCAAGAATAAAATGCCTGCCGGTACGGGCCTGCTCAAGAGCTTTCTGCATTATATCCTTTGAAAGTTCGTGAATTTTAATATCCATCTGTAAGGCTGTTATGCCGTCACATGTGCCGGCGACCTTAAAATCCATGTCTCCAGCTTGATCTTCATCGCCAAGTATATCTGACAGGATAATCACATCATCCCCTTCTTTTACAAGTCCCATTGCAATTCCGGAAACAGGTGATTTAATTGGGACTCCACCGTCCATAAGAGCCAGGATTCCCGAACATACAGTACCCATTGATGAAGAGCCGTTTGATTCCAACACTTCTGATACTATACGAATTGTATAATCAAAGTCTTTTTTATCTGGAAGCACTTTTTCAATAGCTCTGGTTGACAATCCGCCATGTCCTATATCTCTTCGGCTTGGTCCGCCAATTCGTTTTACTTCACCAACTGAATAAGGAGGAAAATTGTAATGAAGCATGAATGGCCTGAGCTCTTCCCCGCTAAGTGTTTCAACCCTTTGTTCATCCGGGCCGGAACCAAGAGTCATAACTCCTAATACCTGAGTTTCTCCTCTTGTAAACAGGGCGCTGCCATGCGGCCTTAGCAGAACGCCGACTTCGCAAGTAATCGGCCTTATTTCATCAAATTTCCTGTTATCAATTCTACGCCCTTCTTTCAGGATAAGTTCTCTATGAATCGATTTTTGTAAATCATTAAAAATGTCGTAAACTTCTTCCCTGCGATCAGCATATTCTTCACCAAGATTTGCAAATATCTCGGATTTAATATTACGAAGAGTGGTTCGACGTTTAATTTTTTCAGGTATAAGTATTGCTTCACGCAATTTTGAATAGGCAGCGGCCTCAGCTTTTTTTACAAGTATTTCGTCTTTTTCAGGGGCAGTAAAAAGACGTTTAGGTACACCGGCAATCTCTTTTAGTTTTACTTGCAAATCTATGATTGGTTGCATTTCTTTATGACCAAAGAATATGGCTTCAAGCATATCTTCTTCGCTTATTAAGCTGCCTCCACCTTCAACCATTACTACACCGGTTTTTGAACCAGCAACAATGATATTAAGATCACTCTTTTCACATTCGCTGATTGTAGGATTGATTATTAATTCACCATCTATCCGTCCTACACGAACAGATGCAATCGGCCCCTCAAATGGAATGTCCGATATTTCAAGCGCAGTAGAGGCTCCTATCATTGCCAGGATATCAGGGTCATTTTCCTGATCCATAGATAATACTGTTGCAATAATTTGAGTTTCGTAATTATATTTTTTAGGAAAAAGAGGCCTTATGGGTCGATCAATAAGGCGGGCGGTTAATGTTTCTTTTTCAGATGGCCTTCCAATTTCGCGCCTGAAATAATTACCTGGTATCCGGCCTGCCGCATAAATTTTTTCTTGATATTCAACTGTAAGTGGTAAGAAAGATACTGTTTTATCTTCATAATCAGATACAACTGAAACCAGTACGATAGTTTCTCCATATTGAACCATAACTGAACCGGAAGCCTGTTTTGCAACCTTGCCGGACTGTATGCTAAGAGTTTTTCCTCCGACTTCTGTTTTAAGTAAATTTTCCATATTTATTTTATCTCCAAACAGCAAGTTCAAACAAATAACTGTCCAGAACTTCCTGCATCTTTTTGTTAGCTGGTTATAAAGCGATTATGTCTATTTTCTCCACGGTTTACGGTCCACACTTTTTTCAAAGAACTATAGATTTTCAGATAATTAATTTCACAGCGTTATCAGTCAAAATCCTCGAAGATTTACAACTCAGCACGACTTGCTCGGATTTTTCCTTCTATCCTTGTGAAATTAATTATCTGAAAATCTATATGCAACGACTGATTGCTTTTATGTTTTGATCAACCGTTAACCGTAAACGGGTACCTATCTTCTAAGCCCCAGAGTTGCAATTATTGTCCGATATCTTTTTACATCGTTGTTTTTTACGTAGTTTAATAGTTTACGGCGTCTACCGACTAAAATCAACAAACCCCTTCGGGAGTGATGATCTTTTTTATGAACCTTTAAGTGCTCGGTAAGATAAGAAATACGATGTGTAAGAAGCCCGATTTGAACCTCAGGTGAACCTGTATCTGTTTCGTGCAGTTTGTATTGCTCAATAAGCTGCTTTTTATTTTCCACAGTTAAAACCACTTTTTTTGCCTCCTGTTGTTTAGGAACGGGGACGAAATAACTGCCCCAAATAGGCATCACAGCTTCGAGCATCTTTGCCCGATTTTAAATCCCAAAAATAACAAAATAGATAGGCTATTCTATCAACTTTTGTGATTTAATATCGAACAAATCTGACCCAAATCTATGCGCCTACTTGGGGAAGTTATTTCGTCCCCGTTCCTTAATTGAAAACACAGCAATAATTATATTTGTTGCTATCTTTATTTATGTTAAGTATTGCAACGAGATTGTTCTTTTTATCAACAATCTTGATAAAATTTTTTAAATTTTCTGTATTTTGTGGCATAAACTCTTTTGTTGTTAATATAATACCTTGCTTGATTTTTTTTGTCAAAAATTCATCAGCTATATATTCGGTCATATTGCGTAGGGCATCTGACATGGATATTATTCTATCATTTATTGCTCCGGTTAAAAATAGCTGTTCCAATTCTGACAAGTTTACAGCTTCATTAATTGTAAATCCACTGCTTTCGATTCTTCTAAGTTTTTTAAGATGTCCACCGCAACCAAGTTTCTTGCCTATATCTGAACATAGAGTCCTGATATAGGTGCCTGAAGAACAGCATACCTCAAAACTTATAAAAGGCATATTTATCTTAACTATTTTGTTATACGATATAAAAATATGTCTTGAAGGCTTCCTGACAAATTTACCTTTTCTCGCAAGCTTATATAATGGGATGCCCTTGTGCTTTAATGCTGAAAATGCCGGTGGAATCTGTTCTATCGTTCCTTCAAATTGTTTAAATACAGCTCGAATTATTTTTTCAGTAAAATTCAGTTCATCACTTGTAGAAATAATCTTTCCGGTGGCATCCTGAGTGTCTGTTTCCACTCCGAGGTGCAGTACAGCTTCATATTTTTTGTTGCCAGTTAAAAAAAACCTGGATAGCTTTGTTGCTTTATTAATGCAGCAAAGCAGGACACCTGTTGCTTCCGGATCAAGAGTTCCTGCATGTCCGACTTTTCCGGCCCCAAATAGTTTTTTTATAATGGACACAACTTTTGCTGAAGTTATATTTGCGGGCTTGTCAATAACTATAACTCCATTTAGTTCATTGTTCATAGATATTTAAAAAAGGTTCAAGGTTCAAGGTTACTATTAATTTCTATTCATCAAAGTTCAATAGCAATGTTTATTAATAGCTGTGTTTTTATATTAGATAGTGTTGACTCAATGCTGAATCCTGCGGCTCTGTTATGCCCACCGCCGCTGAATGAACTGGCTATTGCAGCCACATCTACCGTTCCATCAGAACGGAGGCTAATATGGTAATTCTCAGGCTTTTCTGATACTCCTTTTCCATTTGATAATTCATGTATAAGTACGGCAACTTTAACATTCTCTATATTTTTTGCGTAATTGATAAGACCATTTATGTCCTCAGGCTGCGTTCCGGTTTCATCAAGCATGTCTTTTGTTAATATCATCATGGATATTTTACCGTTATATGAAATTTCAATAGATTCAAGCGCCATCTTCAGGAGTTTTATCCGCCCAAGAGAGTATCTGCCATAAACATGCCGGGCAACATTATATGGATCAACTCCAGCTTCAACCATTTTTTCGCAAATCACAAAAGCAGCTTTATTTGTATTTGAAAAACGGAACGACCCTGTATCAGTCAAAATGCCTGTATATATTGCGGTGGTAATTGCACTGTTACTTATGGGAAGAGCCATTTCTATTAATAGGTGGTATATTATCTCTGCTGTGGCACATGCAGATGTATCTATAAGATTAAAATTGCCGAATCTATTATTGGTTATATGGTGGTCAATGTTTATTATTACTGGTATCTTGCTGATAACCGAAGAAATTTTGCCAATACGCTGAAAATCTGCGCAGTCAAGAATAATGGCGGTATCATAAGTATCTGTTTTCTTAATTTGATGAACAATTCTTTCAACTGACGGTAGAAAACGATATGCAGATGGAATAGGGCTTTCGTTATAGAGAGTTATATCTTTGTTTAGTGCATCAAGAGCAAGTCCCATAGCAATCAACGAGCCTATAGCATCTCCGTCAGGCTTTTTGTGAGAAGCCATTATAATATGGTTGCTATTTTTCAGGTGGTTTATAATCTTTTTCATTATCTGTTTTTGTAGTTTTGAGCAATTTATCTATGCGTGAAGCATAATCAAAGGATTCATCATATAAAATTTCGATATCAGGCATATAGCGCAAACCAAGATGTTGAGATAGAACTCGTTTCACATATCCATGAGCGCTTTTAAAGCCTTCCATTGCTCTCTCCATGTTTTTAGGAGCAGATGTAGTAAAATATATATAGGCTTTCCTTAAATCATCCGACAACTTGACATCAGTAATGGTAACCATCTCAAGGCGAGGGTCTTTAATATCTTTTTGCAATAAATCTGACAAAACTCTTTGTATATGGCCGCCAACTCTGTCAGAACGAGGAAATGCTTTCATAAATTAATAATTTCCATTTCAGTATCAATAATCTCAGCCAGACCTGTTCTATCTGCAAGATTAAAAATTTTATCAATACGGGAATTTATTATCATCTGATTATTACCAACTATTGCAAAGCCTATTTCCGCTTTTTGGTGAATGTCATTTGAACCCACTTCTGCGACCGATACAATAAAATTGTTACGTATCCTGGCGATAATGGACTTTACAATCTTTCTTTTACTTTTTAATGAGCGGCACCCATGCAGCCTGAATGTAATAATTCCGATACCAACAACCATCCAATTCCTAACCCCTAAATCCCTAATCCCTGCTTTTTCCCTTATTCTTCTATTTCAGGCTTGATCTCTTCAAGATAATAACACTCAATTATATCACCGAGCTTAATATCGTTAAAATTTTCAATACCAATGCCGCATTCATACCCGCTTTGAACTTCTTTGGCATCTTCTTTGAAACGTCTAAGGGAAGAAATCTTACCTTCATAGGAAACAATACCATCTCTTATAAGGCGGACAAGCTTACCGCGTTCAATTTTTCCATCCGTTACATAGCAACCCGCAATTGTACCTATTTTAGGAACATGGAACACTTCTCTGACCTCTGCTTTGCCAAGTATTCGCTCCTCATAAGTTGACTCCATCATGCCAATAATAGCATTCTTGATGTCTTTGATTACATGGTATATGATATTATAAAAACGCATATCAACGTTTTCTTCATTAGCAAACGCCTCTACTTTTGTGCTGGGTCGAACGTTAAAACCTATAATTATGGCGTCAGAGACTGCGGCCAAAGAAACATCTGATTCGATAATTGTTCCGGTAGCTGCATGAATAACATTAATGTCAATCTCGTTATTGGAAAGCTTTATCAAAGAATCTCTAAGGGCTTCGGTAGAGCCATGCACATCTGCTTTAATTATAAGATTTAGCTTTTTAGTCTCGCCTTCCTCCATTTGTTCAAAAAGTTTTTCAAGACTTAATCTGCTGGTTTTAGATAGATCTTTAGCCCTTTGTTTCTGGATTCTGTGAATGCTGACCTGCTTGGCACTTTTATCATCTGCGAGAGCTATGAATTCATCTCCGGCATTAGGTACACCTGTAAGCCCTAAAATTTCAACCGGAATTGAAGGCCCGGCGGCTCCAACATGCTTTCCCCTGTCATTCAACATGGCACGAACTTTGCCATGATGTATTCCGCATACTATTGCATCTCCTGTGTGGAGAGTGCCCTCCTGTATAAGAAGTGTGGCAACAGCACCTCTCCCCGAGTCTATTTTCGCTTCAACTACATTGCCTTGAGCAAACTTATCCGGATTAGCCTTTAATTCCATCAATTCAGCCTGAAGAAGTATCATCTCAAGCAGTTCCTCTATCCCTTGATTTATTTTCGCAGAAACATTGACAAATATAGTATCTCCGCCCCACTCTTCAGGGGCGAGCCCTAATTCAGCGATTTCACGCTTAACGCGTTCAGGGTCTGCATTCGCTTTATCTATCTTGTTAATTGCTACGATAATTGGGACTCCCGCAACTTTTGAATGGTTGATTGCCTCAACGGTCTGAGGCATTACACCGTCGTCAGCAGCAACTACCAGCACCACTATATCTGTAACCTTGGCACCCCGAGCACGCATTGCAGTAAAAGCTTCATGGCCCGGTGTATCCAGGAAGACAATTTGTCCCTTATCTGTAGATACGAAGTATGCACCTATATGTTGTGTAATTCCCCCTGCCTCGATTTCTGTTACTTTAGTTTTGCGAATTACATCGAGAAGAGAGGTCTTTCCATGGTCTACATGCCCCATAATGGTAACAACAGGAGGTCTTCCGATTAGTTTGTCCGGATCGTCCTTTTCAACTTTTAATATAACTTCTTCCTCAAAAGAGGCTTTTTCTACTTCGTAATTACATTCTGTGGCAATAAGAGAAGCTGTATCAAAGTCAATTGTCTGATTTACAGTAGCTATAACACCCATATCCATAATGGTCTTAATCATTTCATTGGCCTTTATTCCCATGCGCTTTGCCAGATCAGCCAAAACAATGGCGTCGTCAATTTTGATTCTGCGTTTAATGGCTTTCGGTATTGTAATTTGAGGTTTTTTTCCTTGTACGGCTGTTTTGCTTTTAGCGGCGGCCTTACGTATTTTTCGGCCCCGATGTTGTTTCTGATAAAGGTCTGCCCCTTCAACGACCTCTTTTTTTCTAAAAGAAATTTTCTTTTTGAAGAACTTTTTATCACTGACAGGTTCTTCTATTTTTTTGTCTTTTTTCCTTTTCTTTTTTTCTTTTGAGGATAAATCTGTTTGAACGTTTTTGCCAGTTGGCCCCTTTTTTTCTATTTCGGGTGGTTCTTCCACTTTTATTTTAATTTTTTTCACCTGTGGCTGTTCATTTTCAGGTAGCTTTTCTTCATGTGGTATCGGCATTTTTATGATCTTTGCCGGCATCTCTTTTTTAAGTTTCTTTTTTACTTTTTTAGGCTTTTTCCCCTTAGGAAAAGTTTCTGTTTCAGCCTTTTTTGCTACAGGTGGTTGTTTGGGCTTTTTCTCCACTTCCACAAAAGCTGTTTTCCGAACAGCCTCATCGGTTTTTTCATCTTTTTCAAGTGCTGGTTTTTCAGCCATGCCTTTTTCCGCATCTTTCTTTTTTACTTTTTTAGGCTTTTCGGCTTCTTTAAGTTCAGGCTCTGCAATGAGGGCTTTTTCTTCTATAGCTTTTACAGATGGTTGTTCGTCTGTTGTAATTTTTTCAGGAGGACTTACTTTTTTTAGAGGCACCTCTTTTTCGGGAGCTGTTTCAGCCAGCACAATTTTTTTACGTCTTCGAATAACAGTCGGTTTTATTCGTGTCACTTCGACAGCATCGGTTTTATTGCTGCCGTGAAGACTTGCTTTGACTCTGGCTACTGCTTCATCGTCTAGAGAACTCATATGGCTGCTTACCTTAATAGCCATCTTACTTAACTTTTCAAGTAGTTCCTTGTTCTTTATGTTAAGTTCTCTGGCAAGCTCATATATTCTGATCTTCCCCATCCATCCCCCTTAAGGAACGGGGATGAAACAACTTCCTCAACTATGCATCACAGCTTCAGGCCACCTTTGCCCGATCTCAAATCACAAAAATATCGAATGAGATCGAACAAATTTGCCCCAAATCTATGCGCCTACTTGTGGAAGTTATTTCATCATCGTTCCTAAGCTATTTGTTACTGTTTTTTTCAAGATCCGTTAATGGAGCATCAATGAAGGTGTCTTCATCATTGCCTTTATCTTTCTCTATATCTATATTAAGATTTCCCTGGTTATCTGAAACAGATGATTCTTTTGATTTAGATGTATCATCATCACTTAACGTATTATCTGATAAAATTTCGTTAGATACTTCATCAAAACTATCAGAATTCGCAAGATATTCTTTTGCGGTTTTAAGAAGATTGATGGCTTTTTCTTCGGTAATACCTCTAATTTGCAACAAATCCTCTAATGAAGAGTTACTTATTTCCTCAGCGGAAAAGAAACCCTTTGAATATAATGCGTCTGCCAGACTGATGCTAACTCCCGGCAAGGCCACAAGAGAGTCGTAGCCATCCTGCATGGCTTGACTGTATTTTGTTTCATTAATTACATCAAGATGCCATTTGGTGAGTTTTGAAGCAAGCCGTACGTTTTGACCTTTTTTCCCGATAGCTATTGAAAGAAATTCATCCGGAACAATTACATCTATCAAACGGTTCTCTTCATCAATAATGACTCTGGATATTTCGGCAGGCGCCAGAGCATTGCAAACAAATTTTGCAGGATCAATATGCCAGGAGACAATATCAATCTTTTCGCCCCTGAGTTCCTGAACAACATTTTGTACACGACTGCCTTTCATGCCAACGCATGCACCGACAGGATCAATGTCTGAATCATTTGAAGCAACAGCGATTTTTGCCCTTATACCAGGTTCACGAGCCGCGGCCATTATACTAACTATACCTTCGCTAATTTCCGGCACTTCTGTTTTGAAAAGACTAACAAGAAAATTTGGGTGTGTTCTCGAAAGTATAATCTGAGGCCCTCGAGAGTCATGAAGCACGTCTAATATTTGAGCTCTGACGCGATCACCTCTCCGATATACTTCTTTTGGAACCTGCTCTCGCTCAGGAAGAATACCTTCAGTATGACCCAAATTGACTATAATATCAACGCGATCAACGCGCTGAACAATTCCATTAATTATTTCGCCTTTTCTATCAATAAAGCCGGAATAAACCGCATTTCTTTCCGCATCTTTCATTTTTTGAATGATAACCTGCTTGGCTGACTGGGCAGCTATTCGACCAAAGGTTGAAGCATCCATTTTTGTGCCGAGGCTATCACCAATCTTACTTTCCGGATCCAGTTTATATGCTTCTTCAAGGCTGATTTGAAGGTCAGGTTCGGCAATATTTTCTACCACCTCTTTAAACTGGAATACTTCTATTTCACCAGATTCTTCATTATATTTAACTTCGATATCAATGTTGCTTCCGAATTTTTTTCTGGCAGCAGATTTCAGAGCATCTTCAAGTGCCTTAATAAGGACTTCACGATCAATGCCCTTATCTCTGCTGACCTGCTCAACGACACGCTTTATATCTGATATAAACATTCGTTTTCTCCGTTAAACTTATAGACTTTCAGATAATCCATTTCACTGCGTTATCAGTCAAAATCTTCGACAACGTTCAACTTAGGAACGTGGACGAAAGAACTTCCCCAACTATGCATCACAGCTTCAGGCCGCCTTTGTTTGATCTTAGATCACAAAATTATTGAAATAGCTCGCTATTCCTTCAACTTTTGTGATCTAAGATCAAACAAATTCGACCCAAATCTGTGCGCCTACTTGGGGAAGTTAATTCGTCCACGTTCCTTAGCGCGACTTGCTCAGATTTTTCCTCCAGTCTTGTAAAATGAATTATCTGAAAGTCTATAGAAGCTACTTCAAATATTTTTATTGACAAGCCGCGCACTTTTAACTTCCTTAAAAGGAATAGCGACGGTTTTATCATCTAATGATATATTTATAATTTCTTCTGATATCCCCAACAAAACACCTTTGAAATTTTTCTGTCCATTAATAGGAGCTATTGTTTTAATTCTTGCAACCCTTCCTCTAAATTTTTCGAAGTCGGGTTTTTTGTTTAAGGGGCGATCAGAACCTGGAGATGACACCTCAAGACTGTATGAATCGCTACTATCAAAATGTAAATCCAGGGTATCACTCAACTGACGGTTGATAAATACACAATCATCTAGTGTAATTCCTCCTGGTTTGTCTATATAGATACGGAGTATAAAGCCCCTGCTTTCTCGTTGGTATTCAACATGTACAATTTCCATCCCCATAGCTTCGCACAAAGGTTCAGTTAAATCCTTAACTTTAGCAATAAAATTTTCTTTATTTTTAGGAGAAAATTTTATTGCAGCTAATTCGGGCTCCCTGCTTTTTATTACTTTATTTCTTTTATTTCTTTGTAATTTCATCATGAAATATGACTCATACAAAAAACAAAAACGGGCTACCGCCCGTCTCCTGTCATTTAATTAGATCCTTGGTGCCTGTAGGCTATTACATCAACTTTTGTGATCTGAGATCAAACAAATTCGACCCAAATCTGTGCGCCTACTTGGGGAAGTTATTTCGTCCCTGTTCCTAATTTTCCCAATTTCTGCGTCAGGCTTAAATTTTAATCCTCAAAAATACTCCATGTATTCCTGCGGTTAAAATTTGCGTCTTCCTTGAACTTGAAAAAATTTTCTAGTTTTCGTTCGGGCACTACGTACGTTATGAATAGAAAAACTTTATCTGTTCATGTAAATCATCATAAGAAATAAATTGAATCCAAACCACACATAATTAGATAAAGCTTTGCCCCTAAATCATCGTAAAAACGGCAAAGGCAAACTTTCTAACTGGAGCGGGCAGCGAGATTTGAACTCGCGACACCAAGCTTGGGAAGCTTGTACTCTACCAGCTGAGCTATGCCCGCTTTCTAAAATTTTGAAAATATGATAATAATTTTACATTGTCAACATTTTAAATTAGGAATGGGGGACGAAATAACTTCCCTGTTCCTTAGGAACGTGGACGAAATAACTTCCCCAACTATGCATCACAGCTTCAGGCCGCCTTTGCCCGGTCTCAAATCACAAAAATATTGAAATAGCTTGCTATTCCTTCAACTTTTGTGATTTGAGATCGAACAAATTCGACCCAAATCTGTGCGCCTACTTGGGGAAGTTAATTCGTCCACGTTCCTTAGTCTAGCAAATCCCGAATTTGTTCTAGTTCTGATCGGATTTTATCGACAACATCGATTGATAATTTTCTTTTTTTCTCTCTATATTCAGAGTTTAAGTATTTCTTGGCACCCTTAATAGTAAATTTTTTTTCATAAAGCAGATGTTTAATTTTTAGAACGAACTCTATATCGCTCTTTCTGTAAAGCCTTTGGCCAGAAGGAGTTCTTTTGGGATTTATGTTAGAGAATTCGTCTTCCCAGAATCTTAGAACATATGATGGAAGTTCAACGATTTCACTGACTTCTCCTATTTTGAAATATAGTTTGTCAGGCAGTTCTTTTTTAGGGGCTTTGTTTTGCATCTTCTATGTTGGAAGCAAAGCGTCAAATTCTTTGAGAAGCCTGTGTGTAATATTTTTATGAATATAATTTACTTCGTCATCTTCTAAGGTTTTATGTTTTGATCTGTAAGTTATTCTCAAAGATATGCTTTTTTTATTTTGAGGAATAATATCACTTTCGAATACATCAAACAAATATAAATTTTCAATCAGCTCCTCGCCCAATTTTCTAATGGTTTCAGGCAGTTTAGAGGATTCCAAATCTTTATCAATTATAATGGTAATATCTCTTGAAATAGATGGAAATTTTGGAATTGGTTTTGAACGAATAGTTTCGGGTATCAAGTCAGAAACGGCATTCAAGTCAAGTTCAAAAATGAAGGCAGCCTGTTTTAGATCAAAATTACGCAGCACTTGAGGATGTATTTCTCCAACCAGACCTATAAGCTTTTTTTCTTGCAGAATCTGAGCTGTATGCCCAGGTCTGGTATAAGTGCATAAATTATTCGGAGTGCAGGTAAATTTTATACGATCAGTTTTTACTCTGTTCAGCAGTCCTTCAACAACTCCTTTTATGTCAAAAAAATCACAACCACTTTCTTTTGAGTACCATGAGGTATTTGTACGAGATCCTGTCCAGATGCCGGCTAACATCTCTATCTCTTCCGGCAGATTGTCTTTTTCCCTGCTGATATAAATTTTACCAATTTCAAATAGTCTCAGACTCTTGATTTGTTGTGCTATGTTGCGACGAATTGTTTCGAGAAGGCCGGGTATCAATGATGTCCTCATAACTGCCTGCTCCTCCGTCAGGGGGTTTAATAGGTCTATCATATTTCTTCTTTGGTCGGCAGATTCAAGCCTTAGCCTATCGCAATACAATTTATTTATAAAACTGTAATTAATTGTTTCAGTAAATCCAAAGCCGGTCATAATTCTTTGCAGCCTGTTTTTTAACCATACCTGTTTTTCAGGGTGTCTAGCTTCTGCCGGTATCAGGGGATAGGTAGTGGGTATATTATTATAGCCGGACAGTCGAGCAATCTCTTCCATAAGATCAACCGGCCTTGCTATATCAACTCTGAAGGAGGGTGGTACAACTGCAAGCTCGTCGTTGCCTGTTTTTTTAACATTGAATTCAATTGATTCTAATAAATTTTCGATTTCGTCCTGATCAAAACCGGTACCAAGAAGACGATTAGTGTGTTCAACGTTTAGAGTTATGGGCCCGGCAGTGTTGATTTTAGAATATTTATCTATAATTCCTTCAATTAAATTACTCCCGTCGAGTTCTGACATAAGCTGAGCAGCTCTATTCAAAGCCGTAATAATACCTTCAGGGTCAACACCGCGTTCAAAACGATGCGAGGATTCCGAGCTTATGCCAAGTTTTTTTGAAGTCTTGCGAATTCCCACAGGCGTAAAATAAGCGCTTTCGATAAGAACCCTGTTAGTTGATTCCATTACTTCGGAATTATGCCCACCCATGATACCAGCCAGCGCAACAGGCTTTTCACCATCGCAGATCATAAGCATATCAGGTGTAAGCAAATGTTCTTTTTTGTCCAGCGTGATAAAAGTTTCACCTTTTTTTGCCTGGCGGACAACTATTTTATGATCTGACAGCCGGTCAAAATCAAATGCATGAAGAGGCTGTCCTGTTTCCATCAATACAAAATTGGTGATATCGACTATATTGTTTATAGGCCTTAAGCCGACTGACATTAGACGATCTTGCAGCCAAAAAGGAGAAGGAGCAATGTTAATATCAAAAACAAGCCTTGCCGAATATCTTGG
>JABZFQ010000021.1 GCA_014237365.1 Desulfobacteraceae bacterium
CAACTTAAAGCGGGACACTTTACGCTATTTTGGTTCTATGGTAATTTCGCAATCAAGCAAAATCTAAGGGGTTGCCAACTGATTGAATTTACAGGCTGTCCCGCCTTACGTTGGTAGCCCTTATTTCGTCCCAGTTTCTAAGGGAATAGGTAATTGCCTCCTATTCCCTTTTATTTTTTAAATTCTTATCTGTATATAGACTTTCAGATAATTAATTTCACAAGGATAGAAGGAGGAAGGCGTATTAGTCTATACGTCGACGACTGATAACGCATGGAACGGCTGAACTATTTTATAAGGCGGTTTCTTCTTGTAATCCCGACTTTTCTTGGAATTACTATTTTGTGTTTCGGGCTTATACAGTTTGTACCCGGCGGCCCTGTAGAACAGATTATCATGAAGATGAAAGGAATAGGTGCTGGTGAATCAAGTAGAGGAGCCGGGTCACAAGCATCCATTTCTATTCAACAGCGGAAAGCCATAGAAACTCATTTTGGTTTTGATCAACCTCTTTACAAGCGATACTGGAAATGGCTTGTGGCTGACAGACTGGGAATGAAAATGGAATCCTATAAATTCCCCAACAAAACCGCATGGCAATTAATTAAGGAACGTTTTAAGGTTTCACTTATCTTTGGGGTTTCAGGCTTTGTATTATCCTATCTTGCCTGCATCCCGCTTGGCATATTAAAAGCCTTGCGTCATAATAAAATGTTTGATCTTGGTTCAAGCTTAGTCATTTTTGTGGGGTATGCAATTCCTCCTTTTGCTTTTGGAATGGTGCTTAAAATGTTTTTTTGCGGCACAGTGGAAGGTTTGTGGGATTTCTTTCCCGTCTCCGGATTTTACTCAGACAATTTCGCTGAAATGACATTCTGGGTGCAAACAAAAGACGTATTTATGCACATGCTTCTTCCTGTGCTCTGCTATATAGTCGGAAACTTCGCAATCCTGACTCTGCTCATGAAAAACTCACTTCTTGAGCAAATAAGTAAAGATTATATAAGGACGGTACTTGCAAAAGGAGGAAGTTTTACAAGGGCAATATGGGGACATGCTTTTCGCAATGCTTTAATCCCTATTGCAACCGGCTTTGGCTCTATTTTAACTGTTATGTTTGCAGGGTCTGTTATTATCGAACAGGTTTTTGAGATACCGGGGATGGGGCGTCTGGGTCTTGAAGCAATTGTGGGCAGGGATTATCCTGTTTTCATGGGAATTCTTTCGCTCACTTCAGTTCTTGGGCTTATCGGAAATATCCTTTCGGATTTTCTGTATATCCTTATAGATCCAAGAATAGATTTTCAGAAAAACTGATATAATCAGTGATGTTTTTTAATTCTTACAAAAATCCAATAGCCAGGAAAAGGTTTTTGCGTTTCAAGGAAATGAAACGCGCCTATTTCTCGCTTTGGATACTGGCGATTCTTTATCTTATCAGCCTTAGCTCCGAACTGATCTGCAACAACGCTCCTTTATATGTCAGATTTAACGAAAAGTCCTATTATCCGTTATTTAAATATTATTCCGAAGATATTTTTACAGGAAATAATAAAACAAAACCTGATTACAAAAAATTAAATAATCTTTCTTTCTTTAAAGAAAACCCTGACAATTTTATGATCTTTCCGCCGGTTCCCTATGGACCTTTTGAAAGCATTGATCCTGAATCAATTGCAGTTTCAGACAATGTAATAATTGATTTAACACCCCTGCCAAAAATCGGTACTGTCAATATAAGAAAAAATCATTCAATTGAAAGATCTGACTCTTTTGGTTTATTTATCAGCAGAAAGGAAAGGGAAGTAAAGGATCTTGTCATTACCGAATACTTCATAATCCCAAAAGAGTTAAAGCTTGCAGTTGAAAAACGATTCGCAAACAACAAAGCTCCCAGGATTGCTCATATAACCAAAAGTTATGACGGGATGGAAGTAGAGGTGTCGCTTTCTACTTTTTCTCCACGAAAAAAGCCGCCAAAAAGCGTCAGACTTCTATTAAGAGAAGTTACCCAAAAAGATCAAAAAGCCCTGAAGTTAGTTTTTAACAGAAAACTCGAACTAATTCAGAATAATTTGATATCAAATGGACATGAAATCTGGAAAAAGCTTTCAGCCCTGGATAAAGAATTACTGCTCAAGCTTGTCAAAACACGCTTTTTAAATCCCGTGGATCCAATAACACTAACCATAGAAAGCCAAATATACCTCATTGATGTTATCAAGGAAAATGTCCGCTTTCCATTCGCTCCTTCTGAAGGCCACATATTGGGTATTGATGGAGCAGGCAGAGATGTATTTGCCAGAATTCTTTATGGTATGAGAACTTCAATTACCTTCGGCCTGATGCTTGTGGTCAGCTCAATGGCGATCGGCATTATTTCCGGATCTGTTCAGGGGTATTATGGAGGGGCTATTGATATAACCTGCCAGCGCCTTATTGAAATCTGGAGCGCACTTCCATTTCTATATATTATGATACTTATGGGCTCAACCTATGGAAGAAGCTTTACTCTACTTTTGTTTTGCTATGGACTTTTCAACTGGATAGGGAT
>JABZFQ010000164.1 GCA_014237365.1 Desulfobacteraceae bacterium
AAGATACAATTCAAAATTAATATATTACCTAAAATTTTATTTTTCACAGCTCAATCTGAAAAATATTGCGAATAATCTGAAAAATTATGAAAACTGACCACACTAGTTCCGGTTGAGCCGATATTTTCGGATGATGATGTGAGGTACGGCACCAAGGTGGCGGTAATCGGGAAAACCGTGTCCGAAAATCTCTTCCAGCAAATGTCTCCAATAGGGAAGATTATCAGAATAAAACGGATCCCCTTTAAGGTGATCGGTCTTCTTGTGGAAAAGGGGCAATCACCCATGGGCACGGACCAGGATGATGTGATCATGGTCCCTTTGACCACGGCCAGGAAGCGTCTCCTCGGCAAACACAGCAGCTTGAGGCAAATCAACGTTTCGGCCGCAAATGAAGCCCTGATGAAAAAGGCCCAGGATGAGATTACCTTGCTCTTGCGGGAGCGGCACAGGATCCATCGCGGAAAAGAGGATGATTTTATCATCAAAAACATGGCCGACATTCAGGATGCCGCCACCGCCAGTACAAGGGTGATGACCATTGTCCTGGCAAGTATTGCCTCGGTCTCCCTTATTGTCGGTGGAATAGGGATAATGAACATCATGCTAGTGTCGGTAACCGAACGGACCAGGGAGATCGGGATCCGGATGGCGGTCGGGGCAAAAACAAAGGATATTCTCTTCCAGTTCCTTATAGAATCGCTGGTATTGAGCTTCGCCGGTGGTACCATAGGCGTTCTTTTAGGAATTTTCGCATCCAGAGCAATATCGATATTTGCCGGATGGCCGGCTGTTGTGTCTGTGCAATCAATAATTTTAGCCTTTTCTTTCGCCCTGGCGATTGGCGTAATATTTGGTTTATACCCTGCAAGAAAGGCCTCGATGCTGAATCCTATAGAAGCGCTGAGATATGAATAGGCAAAGGATGTGTTTTCGCTTACTCCATAGAGTCGCCAACCTGAAACATAGAAATGTAAAATGATATATCGCCCCTTAACTTCATACCTACCTTGACAACTATAAAGTGTTGATGGTATCAAAAAAATGTTTGTGTCTGATCAGCACAATACGAACAAAAAAGTGGCAGAAGCCACTGCCGGCAAAAGTAAGCCGATAACAGTACACACATATTTTTTTGTTTATAAGCTAAACTGAATCAAGCCACGAAGGCTTTTTTCGTCCGGCAAGGATGATTCTTCGTGGCTTTTTTTGTTGTGTCAAAACGTGAAAGGAGATCAGGAATGATAGAATATCCCTTCGTCAATCAACTTCAGAATGACTCACCCCGAAGCCCATCGTTTCAATATTCAAAGCTGGAACTTAGCGCCCTTTGGGTGAGTTCCTGGCTATTGAGCTGATGATCGTATCAGCTTAATGGAGGAATTGAGATTAGGTTTTAGGTTAGAATAACTGCTAAATAAAGGGTTTTAGTTATGAAAATATCAAGGCATTTGGTTTTAATATTTTTTCTTGTGGCTTTTCTCTTTTGTTTTTCTGCATCCGTCTGTTTTGCCGGAAATACAGGGAAGCTTTATATCCTTGGAATGGGGCCGTCCGAGCCCGATCTGACAGCTCCAAGGGCAATTGCTGTTCTTGAAAAAGCAGATACAATTCTCTGTTCTTCGCGCATGCAAAAAAGGTTTTGGAAGCATGTTGATCCCAACAAGGTAGCCTTTAATCCCTGGGAAGGAATACATGGTGAAGAAGCCGGGAAATTAAGAAAAACAGATTACAAAAAATGGATTACAAGGGTTGAAAAACAAAAGAAAAAGGTTCAAGGTTTTGTATTGCAGCAGATCAAAGCAAGTAAAACCGTAGTGATGCTGGACGGGGGCGATCCGTGCGTTTACGGCCCGTCTCTTTATTGGTTGTTGAAAGGGTTTGACGATCGATATTTTGAAATCATTCCTGGTATGAGCGCTTTTAATGCGGCAAGCGCTGCTCTCAAAAGACCCATGACAGGGGAAAATACACAATTTGTTATGCTCACAGCGCCATTTTCTCTGTTTGGAGATTCTTATAAAAAGGCTGATGAAGTCCTGCAAGATCTTTCAAAATATAAAACAACAATGGTCTTTTATATGGCGCTTTCTTCAATGGATAAACTTGTTGAGAAATTCAAGAAATATTATCCGCTCGAACTTCCTATGGCTGTAGTCTATTATGCTGGCTATCCGGAAAAAGAGCAGGTGCTGAGGAGTATACTTGGAACGATTCTTGATGATCTGAAGAAGGTTGATGAAAAATGGCTCGGGCTTTTGATAATCGGAGAATGTGCAAAGTAAATAAGTTTACAGTTCACGGTTGTCGGTTTACAGTTTTTTCAATGAACTATGCAACGATTGAAGCATTTTAACCGTGAACTGTTAAAGGAACCCGTATTGATAAGTAAGAACTTATCGTGCGATTGGAATTCAAGCTTTTTTGTCTTTGAAGTACTCTTTATGAGTCAGTACATAAATGATTCCAATAACACCTATAATACTTAGAGCCTATTTCAGTAGGCCATGTACACATGGTTCGTGCCCTTCCAACTGGCCTTTTGGGTCACGTTTAGTCGCCTACTGAAATAGGCTCTTAGTATAATAAATAATACACCTAATGCTGTCATCCCTGGAGCTCCTTTCCATCTGATATGTACGCAAAAAGGAAAAATACAACCGTTGTGATAAGTCCGCTAATAAAGATCCATATTCTGAACTCCGGTGGTTTAAATACCTGGCTAATTACAACGGTTCCAAAAACTATTTTAGCAATATCATAAAGAAATTTGCATAAATTTTGTTTTTGTATATCGTTTTTAATAAGTATCATATTAAAAAAATATATTGCTTTACTGGATATGTCAACGAGAAAATCGGGTCTGAAAAGCCATTTAACAGTTAACCGACAACTGTAAACCGACAACTGTAAAAGGATATTGAATTGAAAGATATACTAAACAATCATCATCTAAAAAGAGAAATTGGTCTTTTTTCAGCAACTATCCTGGTGATTGCCAATATGGTGGGCACCGGCATATTCACTACTTCCGGTTTCATCATGGAAGAGTTGGGCAATCCTCAGGCAATGCTTTTGTGCTGGCTTGTCGGAGGCGTTTTTGCCCTGTGCGGGGCGCTTTGTTACGGTGAGTTGGGCGCTATGTTCCCCAGAGCAGGCGGAGAATATGTCTTTTTGAGAGAAAGCTTTGGCAAAGGAATGGGCTTTCTTTCCGGCTGGATATCTTTGATTGTTGGATTTTCAGCCCCTATAGCAGCAGCGTCAATTGCCTTTGCCACATATTTTTTTCGCATCCTGCCGGCTTCGTTTAGCCCAAAACTCACCGCTCCTTTCCTTGAAATCGGCATTCTTGCAATATCCCCGATTACTATACTGGCAACAACTGTTATCATTATATTTTCGCTGATTCATTATCACAGCGTTTTTTTAGGTGCCAGAGTGCAAAACATCCTGACTGTGTTCAAGATAGGTCTTATCATTGTCTTTGTTGCGACAGGTTTCTGCCTGGGGCATGGCTCAACTGAAAATTTTTCCCAAGGCCTGGAGATAAGTTTGATTTTCCAGGACAAATTTGCTATTTCACTGATATTTATCACATTTGCCTACAGCGGATGGAATGCTGCTGCTTATCTTGGAGGTGAGATAAAAAACCCTGTTAGAAATATTCCACTTGCTCTTTTTACCGGCACAGCCCTGGTGGTCTGTTTATATCTTCTTTTAAATATTGTCTATATCTATGCACTTTCGCCGGGCGAGATGAGCGGAGTGCTTGAAGTCGGAACAAAATCCGCTGTTTCTCTGTTTGGCGATAATATCAGCAGATATTTCAGCGGAGCTATTGCTCTGGGCATTCTATCGGTTCTAAGCGCTATGATCATGGCCGGACCAAGGGTCTATTACGCCATGTCAAAAGACGGTGTCTTTTTTGAACTTTTCGGCAAGATCAATGGTCTTCGGCAGACGCCTGTGTATGCCATATTCCTGCAAGCGGTTATTGCCATTATCATGGTTATCACCGCATCCTTTGATAAACTTCTTTTATATATCGGCTTTACGCTTTCACTGTGCGCTATGTTGACTGTGGTCGGAATGATACTCCTCAGAATAAAACAGCCTGATCTAAAGCGTAGTTATAAAACTTTCGGATATCCTGTAACCCCGGTTTTGTTTATCTCAGGCAATTTATGGATTATCTATTTTTGCATAAAAAGCAGGCCGATCACGGCTTTGTTCGGATTAGGAACCATAGGATTAGGTGTTTTATTTTACTTGCATTTTAGAAGAAAAAATAGGATCGTTAGAAAGGAGACTTAAGTGATGAGAAATTTTACCTGTTTATTGATGTTCCTTTTTTTAATCTCTGCCGGTTGTGCGCCTTTGATTTCCAGAGAATTGAGAAAGGAGTTGTCACCGGATATAACCTTTAAGCAGGTTATCAAGGATCCGGATGCCCATAAGGGGAAGAGGATTCTTATCAGCGGAATAATTCTCGGCTCCAGGAACACGAAAGAAGGGACCCTGATCGAGATACTTCAAAAACCGGCGGACATAGGGGGAAGGCCAAAGGATGTGGATGATTCCGATGGGAGGTTTCTGGCTCTATACGACGGGTATTTGGATACAGCAATCTATAGCCGCGGGCGAGATGTGGCAGTGGCAGGGGAAATCACAGGGAAAAGGGTCCTGCCTCTGGGGGAAATAGATTATATCTATCCCCTCATTTCTATCAAGGAAATTCATCTCTTCAAGGTCAGAAAAAAAGAAATATCTCGTTATTGTCCCTATCCTTCTTGTTGGTGGTATATCCCCTGGTGGTATCATCCATAGTTAGTGCCTGACCGAAAATTTCTTGAATTGCGTTTTTCCTGTCAATGCGAGAAGCGTAGCGACGAAGCAATTTCTTGGAAAGAAGGGGATTGCTTCGTCGTTCGTTCCTAGTTCCTCGCAATGACTGCTTGGAACGAGGGGTTTTCGTTCAGATACAAAAACAAACTGAATAACCATGACCTGAAAACGGAAGTTGGTTTCTTTTCGGCAACTATTTTTGTAATTGCCAACATGGTGGGAACCGGAATATTTACGACCTCCGGGTATGGGGAACGCTCAGGGCAATCGCATGAAAATTAATATAATTCCTCGGGTTTTATTATCCGATAAAAATAACCGGATGCGGCAAGATCTTTTGTGGGGCTGCTGCGCGAAATTAAAACTTTCTGAATTGTTTTCTTTTTGAATTTGCTTTTCAGAATTTCTGTTTTTCTTTCTACATCTTTAATAATACCCATACCAACAGGAGTTAATGAATATTTCATTTCACATAATGTTATTACATTGTCCTTCCTGTCAAAAAGAAGATCTACCTGAACTCCGGATTTATTTTTTCCGGCGGCTTCAAAATATGGTCCAAAAGAAAACTCAATCCCTGAAAAACCCAAAATGCTACATATTTTACCAGCATGCTCCATGCAGAGATACTCAAAAGCCCGTCCCATCCATGCATTAAATGAACCGGTCTGAACAATCCGGCTGAAAAGCCTTTTATAGATGTTAGATCTGATTTTTTTTAGATTTGATTCAATAAATGAAAAGTAAAAGCGCAGATAAGCATCTGAAAGCCTGTATTTCAACAGACGAGAATTATACCCCTTATGAAATGGCGTACACGATGAAATAAAGCCCGCTGATTCCAGGTTATACAACTGTTTTGTCAACCCTCCTCCCAAATCGACTCCGGCTTTTTCCGAAATCTGTCTGCGAAACAGACCGTAAGGATATTTTGCAAGCGCCCTGACAATTCTTTCATATTCAGGCTTTTTCCCAAAATGACTTGTGAATATCCGGTTATATTCATCAGTCAGATATCCTGTCTCTGAAAAAGCAAGCTCCTCCAATCCTGCATACAGGGAAGTCTTTTCCCTTACAAGATCCAGATATTTCGGGACACCGCCCAGAATCATCTGCGATTCAATTATTTCAAGGTCACCCTTACCCGTTAACATTTTTCGAGTGTCCGGAAGCAGAAACCCTTTTAGGTGTATAACCAGATCAGTTCTTCCAAATAACGCACTGGACTTCAATACGCTGTTTATCATAAATGAAGCTATGGAACCGCAAAGGATAAGTGTTGTTCCTTTTATCTTTGAAATATATAGCTCCCATACCATTTTCAGGTCCGCAACAATCTCTTTGCGATAGTTGGCCATCCACTGGAATTCATCAAAAACTATATGTCCCGGATTACACTCCATTTCTTCATAAAGATACATGAACGCTTCACGCCATGTTTTTACTTTTTCGTCTTTTATTCTTTTATTGGACTGATGATGCAACTGGAAAATGAAATTATCTATCTGATCCTGCTTTGATCTGCCTTCAATGCCCTCAAAAATCAACACCCGTTCTTTTTCAAATGCTTTTTTTATAAGCTCGCTCTTCCCGATCCGTCGTCTGCCATATACAATGCCAATCAACGATTTATTCGATTTAATAATGTTTTGCAGATGCTGCAGCTCTTCTTTTCTTCCAATAAACATATTTACCTCATAAAATATTCCTATAATATATAACTTTTATCAATACGGGGATAATTGTCAATAAATATATTTCCTGTAAATAGGTTTTTAACCAATAAAGGGAATATTTCCGATGGGGCATATGTCCTTAGATTGATATTTTTGGAAACGTTCGCTCCAATTTTCCCCACCGGAGAATACAAAAACTCCGGATCATCTTTCCCGAGACGAACAGATTCAGATTACAAGCCGCCTGTCCAGGAACGGCAGACAGGTGCAACGCACAGGCAGGGCCGAGCTTTGTAAACTGACAGGGAAAATCTTGACAGTGAACTTTTTATTTGTTAGAAAAATCTAAATAGTTTAGTGATATCAAGCCTTGAAGGGATGTCTTATGGTTTTCCGATTGAAAAGTAGGAGAAAGTGAAGACGTAACTTGGATTGCAGAAAACATCTTAAATTGCGCCTTTTTTGTTTAGAAATTCTCTTTTTGAAAGCTTTAGCTCACTATACAAGGCACTTATCTTGTGTATGGTCCTTATATTGGTAGTAGCAATTTTTCATAGAGGCTTTGTAGGTCTTATCATTGTTTTTGTTACGGCGGGTTTATGCCTGGGGCATGGCTCAATAGAAAATTTTTCACAAGGCCTGGAGATAAGTTTAATTTTCCAGGACAAATTCGCCATCTCACTGATATTTATTACATTTGCCTACAGCGGATGGAATGCTGCTGCTTATCTTGGAGGTGAGATAAAAAACCCTGTTAGAAATATTCCGCTGGCTCTTTTTACAGGCACAGCCCTGGTAGTCTGTTTATATCTTCTTTTAAATATCGTTTATATCTATGCGCTATCGCCGGGCGAGATGAGCGGAGTGCTTGAAATCGGAACAAAATTTTGTTTTTGTATCTCGTTTTTAATAAGGAACGGGGACGAAATAACTTCCACAAGTAGGCGCACAGATTTGAGATCGGACAAAGGCGGCCTAAAGCTGTGATGCATAGTTGGGGAAGTTATTTCGTCCCCGTTCCTAAACTCTCAATATACGGATGATCGTGAAAGCAAGAGAACTTTCACGTATCCGGCATCGGTTAACACGCACAGACCCGGAGTCGTTCTTGTTGCACCGAGCGTGCTCATGGCGTCCTGCACTGCATCAGTGATATCGATTAGGGATCCACAAGACCAAGTTCGGCGTACGGGTCAACCCCTGCCTCCTTTACCCGATCGAGCTGTTCGGAAGTTACATTGAACTCGTCCGAAGCCAGTGATACGAACATATTTGGCTGATCGAGGTACGGCAGCATTTTGAAAGAGCTTTTTATCCGGGTCGTCCAAAAGATGGGATTTGTTTTATCACCTGGCGGCGTGAAATCGCTGATCTCGACATCAGAAATGTCACACATTTTTTCCCAATCATACTGGAAAGCAACACCTCTTCCTGAATTTGCTGAGCTGTTCCATATTATGAGAATTCCTGCGAGAGGTTTCTCTTTTACGAAGAGTTCTCCGGAACGTTGTTTCACAACCATGCTCTTCTTTCCAGGGGTTAAATCCAGAAGAATCTGGATAGCATCATCCTTGCACCAGTTCGGGCATCCGATCCATGTGTAGCTTTCGTCCTTCTCGAGTGGGTACTCCTCATTGATGTATTCCGCGATCAGGTAGCCAGACGACAGTCCCGGGCAGAGGTGGTTGTGCAGGTCCGCGCACTTCAAAAGGTCATTGGGTGCACCATATCCCCATGCGTTTGCGATCACAACGATTGAAAATGCATCGGGACCGATTGCTGCCTTCATCGCATTCCAGCCATCGCTGGTTGTCGCGTTTTCTCCGTCGATGTTTACCTTCGTTGCGGTGAATGCTCCATTCTTGTAAACCGCGTAAACGCAGTCCTTTGTCTCGTTGTCAAAGATCGCAAACCAGAGCGCCTTGTTTATCGATCTATGAATCGTCAGTAAGTTCCCATCTCCTATAGAACAACCCGTTCTCTTCCGGAGTGTTGCGATACACCCCTGTGTCGTCTCTCCATCAACTTTCACGTATCCGGCATCGGTCAACACGCACAGACTCGAACTATTTTTCGTTGCCCCGAGCGTATGCATTGCGTCCTTCACCGCACCGGTTATATCCATCGAACCATCTGCGGCTGCAATTCCGGTGAATCCGAAACAGAGCAGCATTACCAAACCAAGTATAGTTATCTTCTTCATTTCAATTACCTCCTATAAACATTTCAGTATATTAAGTGATAAGAATTTGCTTTTTCTGCGATTGGCCCAGAGGAGGAAAAATTTGTTTACTCGCCCCCGTAAGCCACCAAAAAATCCAAGATACTCACCTTTAAACTGATACAATTTTTATGTCAAGATAGAATCGAATAAAAAGTGAGATAGAAGGGTAGTCTCTACAAAGCAGTGCAGGTTTGGAAATACTGACCTATTTTACTTTGTAAACACCTGATTTTTCGCTATGTGCTGCCAGAAGACATGATATGTAACTTATTGAAATTATTGACCTGCACTGTTTTGTAGGGACTACCCAGATTTGAGAGGAAAAATCGTGCGTCAGAACTGAGCACCTTCCTTGACAATTATAACGTGTTGATGGTATCAAAAAAATCTTTGTGTCTGATCGGCACAATACGAACAAAAAAGTGGCAGAAGCCACTGCCGGCAAAAATAAGCCGATGACAGTACACGCATATTTTTTTGTTTATAAGAAATTGCTGGGAAGCGAAGGTGTTATTATGGATTTTTTTATTAAGAGGAACCATAAATCAGTTGTCATGTTTGTATTAGTATCTGCGGTTCTATTTAATCCCGTACTCACCTATGCCGAACAAATAAGCCAGGCGTTAAAAATTACAGTGGATACCAACAAAGCGGCAAAAGATTCGCAAAAAGAAATCAATAAGTTGGACGAGAAGACCAGGCAGATGCTTGAAGCATATCGTGCGGCAATCAAAGAGACGGAATCGTTGCGGATATATAATAAGCAGTTGAAAGAGCTGATTGCATCGCAAGAAGAGGAGGCGCGCTCAATTGAAAAACAGATGCGAGACATTGAGCAAACGCAACGCAAAATCGTGCCCTTGATGTACCGAATGATTGATACACTTGAACAGTTTGTTGACCTTGATGTGCCTTTTTTGCCAAAAGAGCGAGCGGAACGCATTCAAAAACTGCGTGAACGTATGCGCCGTGCGGACATACCGATTTCGGAAAAATATCGCCAGGTGCTTGAATCCTACCAGGTGGAAAACGACTATGGCCGTACTATTGAAGCGTACCGTTCCGAGTTAAAGATGAATGGAGGTACACGGCTAGTCGATTTTTTGCGAATCGGACGAGTAGCGCTCTTTTATCAAACCCTTGATAGCTATGAGAGCGGATATTGGGACCGCGAATCCGGAAGCTGGAAAGTTTTGTCACATAGCTATTCTTATGCTTTACAAAAAGGGCTTCAGATGGCGAGAAAACGGGCAACGCCAGACCTTCTGATATTGCCTATTTCAGCGCCTAAGGATATGCGATGAAAAAGATATATACTTTTCTAACAATAATTCTGATGGTTGCAATGCCCGCATTAGGGGCAGAGAACAGTGCAACCACTTTGGATGCACTGCTTGAACATGTGAAGCAGGCACAAATTCAGGGAGAGGAAATAAACCGAGAGAGAGAAAAGCGCTTTTTAGCCGAAAAAAACAGGCAGGAAGAGATGTTGCGCAAAGCGCGTGTCCAACTCAAGCGTGAAGAGCAGTTAAGCAATACATTAAATAAAAGGATTGATGCTAACGAAAAAAAATTGGCTGAGATGGAAATGACTCTGCAGCAGCGTATGGGGACCCTTGGTGAAATGTTTGGTATGGTGCGTCAGGTGGCAGGGGATTTGCTTGTATTGGTCAATAATTCGCTTGTTTCTGCACAGTATCCAGGCAGAGGCGAATTTTTGGATATGTTGTCTCAAAGCAAGGAACTGCCCAATATAGAGCAGTTGGAGCAGCTATGGTTTGTACTTCAGCAGGAAATGACCGAATCGGGCAAAGTGGTGAAGTTCAGAACCAATGTGGTAACCCCAAACGGTGAATCTCATGAAGCCGACGTAACGCGTGTGGGCGTGTTTACCGCGGTCAGCAAGGGTAAGTTTCTTCACTATTTATCGGAAAGCAAAAAATTCGTCAGTCTACCCCGTCAGCCGGGCAACCATTCTGAGCAAACGGCAAGCCAGTTTGAGCAAACAACCAGGGTTGTTGCGCCAATGGTGCTTGATCCCACCCGCGGCACCATTCTTGATCTGATAGCACAAAAACCTGCTTTTCTTGAACGTATTCAACAGGGCGGAATAATCGGATATGTCATTATAGGTCTTGGGATCGTCGGTTTTCTGATCGGTCTGTTTAGATTTGTTTACCTGTCCATTGTCGGTAAACGTATGTATAAGCAGATGAGAAATATCTTAAAACCAAATCCTGAAAATCCATTGGGACGCGTGATTTCTGCCTATGAAAAACACAAAACCGAAGATATAGAAAATGTGGAGATTAACCTGGATGAAGCGGTCCTGAAAGAGATTCCCATGCTCAAGCATGGTCAGGATATTATAAAACTGTTTGCTGCAGCCGCTCCTTTGCTTGGATTGTTGGGCACAGTTACCGGGATGATTGGTACCTTTCAGGCCATCACCCTTTTTGGCACCGGTGATCCTAAATTGATGGCAAGCGGGATTTCCCAGGCTCTGGTTACCACAATGTTAGGTTTGACCGTGGCTATCCCCCTGCTTTTTATCCATTGCCTGATAGCATCCAGGAGCAAAGTGCTAATTCAGATATTGGAAGAGCAAAGTGCAGGTTTGGTTGCCAAAAAAACAGACCGGACAGAGGAATAAAATGGTGCTTGAGCGGTTCATTTGCGAGGCAATCCTCAATGTCAGAACGTTTATGGAAATGGGAGGATCCATCCTTTGGCTGATTTTATTTGTTGCTGTGGCGCTTTTTGCACTTATCATTGAGCGGTTTTGGTTTGTTAAAATGACCTGTCCGTGCCTTATGTCAGCCTGGATGGAGGAGTGGAACAGGCGTGAGGATAAATCTTCCTGGTTTGCACGACAAATTCGACAAGCCATGATTTCCCAGGCAAATATCCTTTTATACCGACCCATTCCGTTTATCAGAACCCTTACTGCTATTTCTCCTTTGCTTGGGCTGCTGGGAACGGTAATTGGAATGATAGAGGTCTTTGATGTAGTAGGCGCAGGTACCGGAAATCCAAGAGCCGTAGCTTCTGGCGTATCCCGGGCCATGATAACTACGATGGCAGGAATGGTGGTGGCGCTGGCAGGACTTTTTTTTGGAACATGGGTCAGGCAATATGTCAAGATAGAAACAGAGCGTCTTTCAAACGCTTTAAGAGAGGATTAAAGTGTTATGAGAATTCGTAGATTTAGTCCGGAACAGGAAGAAGAAGCAGAAATAAATATAACACCCCTTTTGGATATCGTATTTATTATGTTGATTTTTTTCATCGTCACTACCTCATTTGTAAGGGAATCAGGCGTTTCAGTCAATCGTCCTGCAGCCGTTACGGCCAAACATAAGCCAAAGGCCATTATAATGGTTGGCATCAAGTCAAACGGTGAAATCTGGATGGAAAAACGGATGACGGATATCAGGGCGGTGCGAGCAAATGTGGAGCGCTTGCACGCGGAAAACCCTGTGGCATCTGCGTTTATTGTGGCTGACGAAGATGTAAAAACGGGTCTCCTGGTTGATGTAATGGATCAGATACGTTTGGCAGGTATTGAAAATGTCTCTATTGCTGCAAAAGTGGATTAACGATAGAGCCAAAAGATTTGGCATATCAGCAGGGGGAGCGCTCCTGATTACCCTTGGCATTTTTTGGCTCATGCAATATATGATTGGAGTGGATAATAAAGATGGGAAAGTAGAAAAGAGCTTTGAAATTACCGATTTTGTCCGCATAAAACAGAGGGGAACCGAGGTTGAACACAAGCAGCGTGCCAAACACAGGAAGCCTCCCAAACCTGAGAAACAGCCAAAATCTCCTCCAAAACCCTCTGCAACCCGTATGCCAGGTTCAACCAAGCATACCATACCATCCCAGATAAATATCCAAATACCTAATGTCAAGCTTCCCTTATCCATGGGCAGTGGCCCTGTATTGGGAGATGTTTTTATTCCCAAAGAAGCCATAGGAAAAGGAATGAAAGGGGGGCTGGGTCTTCCCTCCGCAGCAGATGGGAGCGATTTTATGGATGAACGGGAGCTTACTCCTTTGGTTCAAATTCCTCCTTTCTATCCGCCTGAGGCAAAAATGCTTGGTCGTGAAGGCATGATCGAGCTTGAATATACGGTAACCGAAAAAGGTTTGGTCAAAGATGTTGTAATTGTAGGTGCCAAAAACAGAAAGCTGTTTGGACAGGCTGCTATGCGGGCGGTTTCCAAATGGAAATACAAGCCCCTGATAGTAGATGGCAAACCAGTGCAGGTGCGGGTTAAGGTAATAATTCAATTTGAGTTGACGCAATGACGATACGTTCTGAAACCATTTTGTTGCTTTTTGGATTGGTTTTTTTGTTCGAACAGAGTGATAGCCTACTGATAGCCATAGCTCATGCCCATGAATCTGATTCATCCTCACTTTCTCCTCATACCTATAAAAAACTAGATAAAATTCAGGCCTTAATTATAAAAGAGAATTACCCCGAAGCTGCCAGAAAATTACAAAAACTTCTTTTCTCAGTGAAGCGAAGCTATGAGAAAGCATATGTGTTAGGCACCTATGCCTATCTATATACGTCTTTAAATGATTATACCCGTGCGATTAAACATTTCAAGGCTGCATTAGAGCTCAAGGTTTTGCCGGAATCTACTCAGAAAAATATGCTGTTCAATTTGGCGCAACTCTATATCATAACGGAGCAATATGATCAGGTCATTGATACGATGAACCCCTGGATAGTGCATGCAGAAAAACCGAACTGTGATGCATACATAATATTGGGTAATGCCTTAACCCAATTAGGTCGATACCATGAAGCACTTGAACCCGTCAAAAGGGCTATAGAACTATCCGAAGAGCCCAAAGAGAATTGGTATCAACTGTTATTGGCTATACAGTATCAGCTTGAAGAATATGCCGAATGTGTACATACACTAAGTAGAATGATTTGCCTTTTTCCAAATAAGAAAACCTATTGGATGCAGCTTTCATCTATCTACCTGAACCTTAAAGATCACGACAGATCTCTTGCTATTCTGGAGATCGCTTATAGACTCAATTTTTTTAATAATAGTAAAGACTTTATCCGCCTTGCCCAATTGTTTATGTATTGTGGCATCCCCCATAATGCAGGCAGATTACTAGAAAAAGGGATAGAAGAGAGAAGGATCGAAGATTCGGAAAAAAACTGGCAAGTCTTATCCAATGCCTGGGCTCAGGCAAGAGAAACAGAGCTTGCGATACAGGCATTAGAACATGCAGCAAAGCGTTCAGACAAAGGCGATCTGTATGTACGCCTTGCTCAACTAAAAATCGATCAAGAAAAATGGAGCGAAGCGGTAACGTCTCTTCAGGCCGCGTTCAAAAAAAACATTACCAGGCGCAAAGGCAATGCCTGTCTAATGCTTGGAATAGCCTATTATGAGTTAAAGGATGCCAGAAAATCACGCAATGCCCTGCTTGAAGCCGTCAAGTTCGAGGAAACCAAAAAGGTTGCGAATCACTGGATAAAGCAATTGGAATTCGACAAGGAGTAACTTTAGATATTTGCGATGCTTTAGAGATATTTACCGCAGGTGTGAAAGTGTGAAAAAATGAGCAGGTGAGAAAACAAAGGATATTGAATTGAAAGATATGTTGAATAAACATCATCTAAAAAGAGAAAAAGGAATTTGTAATGATAAAAATGTGTGTAAGACAAATAGAAACATGGTCAAAGACCCTGGTATTTACGACTTTTTTTGCACTAATTTTTTTTCAGATGTGTAGCGTAAGTCATGCTTTAAGTGAAAAAGGGAAATCCGCACTCTACCTGGTAAGCGTTGGGGTCGGCGATGCCGACCTGATGACCGTGCGGGCGATTAATACGATAAACAAATCGGATGTAATCGTATGCCGCAAAAAGACGAGGGAGAGATTTGCAGAATACCTTAAGGGAAAAAAATTTTTAGACATTTCTTTGAGCGGCTGGCGAACTTACGGAAGAGATTGTTCCAGGATAGAGGATAAAGAGAAAAGGATAACTTGCGAACAAAACAGTAAAAAACGGACAAAACTGATTTCCGGGATCCGTTCAGCGATTGCTGCGGGAAAAGCTGTTGCAGTATTAGGCAGTGGCGATCTTCTTATTTATGGAGGGCCGTATCGCTGGTATCTGGAAGAATTCGCGGATCTCAATCCACGGATTATTCCTGGTGTGGGCTGTTTTAATGCGGCAAATGCCGCCCTGCGCAAAGATGTCGCCTTGGGAAAAGAGACCCGCTCTGTTGTTCTTACAACTATTCGTGAAATAGAAAAATTATCAAAACACCATCCAACTATGGTTATCTTTACCATGCATACGAAATTCAGGGATTTGGTGGAGAAACTGCAAAAGCTTTATCCTCTCCAAACCCCTATCGCGGTTGTTGTTTATGCAGGATACAAGGAAAAGGAAAGGCTGATCAAAGGAAGATTGAATACAATTCTGGAGTTGGTCGGAGATGAGAAGTTTCCTTTTGAACACCTGGTTTATGTGGGTGATTTCCTGGACCAAAAGAGTTAAAAGGAACGTTAACGAAATTTGTTACAAGATTTGGTAAGAAAGGGAATTCGTTATGAAAAGATTTAAAACAATGGCTATTTTGCTGGCAATAATAATGGTTGGCCGTCAAATAGAATTGGCCTATAAAGAAGCGCTTGCCCGGCTTGAGAGCGCTAATGCCGAACTGGACGGCCAAAAAGCAAACCTGTTTTCTAAAAAGGCTGATTACGAGGCATCCTTTTCACAGGTTAAAAACGCTGAGGCTGCCCTGGACAGGGACCCAATCTTGATTACACAATTATCAGATCACAGGTAGATGGAGTAGTCGTGTCAAGAGAGGTGGATGAGGGCCAGACGTAACCGCCAGGATGGAAACCCCTATCCTATTTTTTCGCCCTGGCGATTGGCGTAATATTCGGTTTATACCCCGCAAGAAAGGCATCAATGCTGAATCCTATAGAGGCGTTGAAATATGAATAGGCAGACCTTGGCAACAACTGAAGCATTTTAACAGTTAACCGTGAACTGTAAACCGTAAAAGGATATTGAATTGAAAGATACACTGTTTAAAAAATTTGCGTTTAAATCAATGCAAATATTTTATCAAGCCATTCTCTACGGCGTCAAATTCCAGCCCCCGTTCCTATGTATAGGTACCTCAGAAAAACCGCGAAATGAAAAAAGTGAGGCATTTGCCAGGAAGGGATATCTATGTTTAAAAGCAGACTGCCTTGATTTCAAAACCGATTCTCTTGTGCTTTTTTCCAAAAAAAAAAAGCTTTTCTAAGCAAAAAATCTGCGTTACTTACCACAATATGTTGTGAAAACATTCAAATTTTCTCCGCATATGATAAAAAAGAATTTTTAGGATGACGAGCGGGCATTGCTGTTAGCACGCCGAAGGCGTACCAACAATTTTCAATACTCAGTTTTCAACCTTAATCCTAAGCCATTAAAATTATAGTACAATAATTCATTTGGGAAACTTTTATTCTTAGAGACTATTTTTACAGGCGATCTTAGGAGGCTTGCTCGTATGTTCAGTATTCGGTCATGGGGCTTATTTGTCGCATTCGTACTTAGAGCCTATTTCAGTAGGCCATGTACACATGGTTCGTGCCCTTCCAACTGGCCTTTTGGGTCACGTTTAGTCGCCTACTGAAATAGGCTCTAATTCGGTGGGAAAAGCGAGCAGACACCTTTCTGGCAATGCTTCATCTGGCCTGTGGTATAATAACTTGGCGTTTTCTCTAAAACTGCATTAATAAAACAGTGACTTCTAATGGTCA
>JABZFQ010000104.1 GCA_014237365.1 Desulfobacteraceae bacterium
TGATCATAGTAAGCGTATCCTAACAAAAATATCATCCGGATCGTTGCTTCCATTTAAAACTTTTTTTATGAAATATTGCCTGCCGATCTGCGTCCCCCGCACTAGCGGGTCTGTCCAACAATGAGGTGAGGTGAACTGCCGGATTTTCGTAGCAGAGCGGAGAAAACCCGGTCCCTATCAACCATTTTGTTGGCAGTTTTTCATACCAATATGGAAATAATGTTTATTTGCGGTAATACCCAAATAATATTATTAATGCTACAAGAACAAATTGAAATTTGTGTTTATAAGAGGTCATTTAACTAGCTTTTCCTCTTCACTATAGCATCTCTCACCAGCAGCATCCATAGCTTCCGCAAGAGCGACTGAGCTTCACGCTATCTGGTGGACACTACCTATTTTTTCTACACTTCTTGAAATCTCGAAAATGTATCCATGTCAGATAACATAAAGTCAATATTATTATGGACAAGGACACTATAGTATCAAACCAAAAGAAACCATGTATATTAACCGATTTGAAGATATAGACCCATTTATATCCCACTAAAATTATAAGCAATACAGGAAATGCTATCGTATATATTCTATGAACAATACTTGAAAATATTGGATAATCGGTCAGATAAGCTTTTCCCTCTCGAAAGATATTGAAATGGTTCAACTTGCGGCTTAATTTCTTTTCTATATGATGAAGATATAAATATTGCCTTTCAATTATGAGATTAGATTGGAAATACTTTATGGATACGCTCAATATACTAAGAGCCTATTTCAGTAGGCGACTAAACGTGACCCAAAAGGCCAGTTGGAAGGGCACGAACCATGTGTACATGGCCTACTGAAATAGGCTCTAAATAACAAAAGGCTATCAATTAGCATGAAATTTGAAAAATCACTAATGCCAATATTTTTCTTTAATATAACCTGTGTTACTTTCGTGAAATCAGATGGCAACCATGAATTAAATAACAAGACGGCCATTAAAAAAACAAGATACCTAAAATATTTATCTCTTGCGTCAAGATACTTTCTCAATAAAGAGAAAGTATCTTTATAATGATCATAATAGATATCTAATTCTTTTTCCATTTATGCCTCGTCAAGTGCTTTTATAATTGCGTCTTGAGTAAAGCTCATTGCCCATGATGCACCAGAATTTAGTAGCTCGTCTGGGCTTGTATAGGATTTATCTATTTTAACAGCTACAAGTTTGTTAGTATTCTCTTTACTTTTTGCTATTTCAAAGTTTTGCCAGTTCTTATATCCAATTTCTTTATAATCTGGATGCTGAGAATTGGCATATTTCCCCACAATAACAAGTGTATATGTCGCTTGGTTAATTTTCCTTGTTAAAACTGACTTTATAGTTGGAATATCATTACTTTGAATTTCATTTGGGGTAAGGTCATTAAATGAAAAATCAAAATTGGAATTTGCATCCCACATACTTAAAGTTCTTTTATAATTTTTATCATTTTCGAAATCAAAGCATACAACTACTTTTTTCTTTGCCATTTTTTCCCCCTATATTTTAGTTGATAAACTGCAATTTTATTTTAACACATTAACCACAAGTTTGAGAAACATTTGCTGATACAAGTTTTACTTTATCATAGATATCTAAATCCTGACCTCTTTTTGCATCGCATGTCTTACAAATAGGAATGATGTACCAATTTTGATCTAACAAACTATCTTTTTGCACATGACCACCAACTTCAGGATTATTCCAGCAATTGTTTACAACACACTTATTGGCAGTTTATCCACTATAGTCAGCAATTCTAATTATGGAAATTGTCCTTATTTTACAGGCAAATATGGGATGTTTGCATGATGGTTACAGAGATTAATAGGTCTGTTCAACCCCCTAAAATAGTCATATTTTCTGATTTTAGCTGAAAAAATTAGATATTTTAAGGGCAAATGGAATCTCTAACCTATTAAATTCTTAACTTATTTTTTCATAATGAGAATTGCTGATGCTTGACATTAAACATAATATCTAATACACCCAACAGGGTAGACCGTGGGATAAAACATGAAAAATCCATTTGCCTACAGTTGAATAACGGATCCAACCTTTTTAATGCAGACTCTTTAAAACCGGTTCTTTGGTTACAAAAGCCCTGTCAAGTCTTATTGAATATTATCGCTATGATATAGCAGCAACCCTTTTATATATAAGGAGCATATGAACAATCAAATGAAAAATATAAACCGTCACATTTTATCATTCCCATTTTTTACAGGGTATTTACTATTTTTTCTTTTATCAGCACCGCTTCTGGCAGAAGATCATTCAACCCGGGTTGAAGGCCAGGTTCAAAGACTGGCCCCGATCACTGTTACGGCAGAACGGATTCCCCAATATGTGAAAAACCATCCCCAGAATGTGGTTATCATGAATCAGGAAGAGATAAAAAAACGGAACTTCCTTGAAGTGGGAGAGGCCCTTGCTTCCATGCCGGGTGTGGATGTGAGACAAAGCAGCGGTTCTATGGGAACAAAAATCTCCATCAGGGGCGGTG
>JABZFQ010000378.1 GCA_014237365.1 Desulfobacteraceae bacterium
AGGGTCTTTGAAAGGCTTGAGCCGTAAGTAGGGAAACTTACAAGTCCGGTTCTTAGGGGGGCGAGTGGATTGGTAACAATCCTGTGGGCTGGCAACAGCCCCCGCCTACCCGACTAGCTTTCAGAAATGAGCTATCCAGAAGATATTAAACTAATAAAATAAGATTGTTGGAATTAAAAAAGGGGGGGAGAAGAAGACTGGGCAGCAACTTGTTGCCATTTATCATATTTATTTGAAACTACGTTCAATTAAATACATTTTTGAGGATAACACCAAACATTCTACATCTCTGTATTGCAAGATATATAAGATATTATTAATAAAATGGTCTGGCAATTTATTTAGATCAACATCAAGAAAGCTAATTCCTGCAATAAAAGCAAACAATTCGTTAGCTTGCATGCATTCTTCATCAATTTTGTCAATATCAACAGTATGCTTAATTTGAATTGGCTTTACTTTTGTGATCCATTTCATGGTATATGCTGCTTTTTTATGTTGATCCGCAAACGGAATGTTATGGAAACATTTCGTTCTCTGTAAGTCTATAAAATAACTATAAACAGCATTGTACAACAATGCTTCATTCAAATAAAGAGAATCATTGAAAATATTATCCTCCTTAAACTTTTGGAACATATCAATTAATGAATCATATCGAGCCAAAGAGTTATCATCTATTTCTTGATAAATATTCGGGTCCTTAATGCAATGGGATGCTATTTTCATTACAAATAAATCCTTTAGATATTAGCTAGCCAACTGAATCAATTTAATTCTAGTTTTTAAAATACTAATGTTTTTTTTAGCTTTTGCCAAATATTCTTCTTCGTTAGTAGGAGAATCTGTATTGTCCTCTGTTCTCTTTACAACTGCTATTATGCAGCTATTAGCCAATAATTTCTGATATTTATCTCTTAATTCCTGTATAGATAACTTTTTCTTCATCCTTTTGCCTCCAGTGAATTTAGAGTAACAATTAGTATTTTTTTTCATTAGGAAAGATATCATTATAGGAGTATTGTTTCTCGGTGAGCAGTTTAATCCCTTTTAATATCTTATGGTTTGTTTTTGGCGCACAAGACCTGTTTTGATTGTATACCTTATTGATTGTTCCAGCACTTACGCCACTTTTGTCTGCGAGTTGGGCTTGGGTTGCCCCCTCTTCTGTCAAAATTTTACGAAGATTGTTTAAAGCCATGTATTTTCCTTAGCTAATAATTAATAGACAATTTTAATTGTTTATACTAAATATAACACAAATCATAAAATGTCAAGATTTTAATTGTTTTGTCAATTTATTTTTAAAAATATCAAACTTTGTTTGTTTTTAATTACGAAAGGTGCATTATGAAAGATCCAAGCGATAAGATTAGGAGAGGGATTAAAATTGCGAAAGCCTACCAGGAAAATGACCAATCTTCCTGTAAACCTCCCACGCCATACAAACATGCTGCTTCGAGTTTTAAAAAAAATCTTACCAAAAAATCAAGCAGAAGCAAGGAGATTGCAATTTTTGTAGCCCTTGAAATGGAAAGAGACATTTTACAAAAATCATTAGGCTTACAATCCAACCATCCAGATCTAACTTTTTCTGGAAATATAAATTTTGCGAACATTACATTGTATTGCCCGGGTGATATGGGGCGTGTTCCTGCCGCAATTTCAACAATGGCATTTCTGGCTGACTATTCTCCTGATTTGTTAATTGTAGCTGGGATAGCTGGTGGTTTCGAAGAAGAAAACATTAATTTAGGAGATGTCATTATAGCAAAAAGTATTGCTGACCTCGCTTCAAGAAAAATTACGGAAAACACAACAAATGGCAGTACAACACAAGAGTTTCGTCCAAAAGAATTTTTTCTTGATAAAAAAATTTTAAATTACATATCTCACAAATTAGATACTGCTTCATGGGAACAAGAAGTCTTGCATACCCTTGAATGGCCTAATGGGAAAAGACCTACAATTCGTTCCGGAACTTTGGCTTCTTTAGATGAAGTAATAAGTAGCGATGAGTGGAGGAATAACTTGTTAAAAGCATGGCCTAAATTAAAAGGGATTGAAATGGAAGCAGGTGGAGTTTGTGCTGCTGCTCACGAAAAAGGAATAGATGTTTCAGTAATTAGGGGAGTTTCTGGCTTGGCTGACCCCGCTAAATCAGACGATCATTGGAGGAAACTATCTATGCAGACGGTTGGAATTTTAATAAAACAAATTGACTTTAATGCCATTTTTGCAACCAAAAAAAGCTAACAATCGGATTAACTCTGACTGAAAAAGCAGGGACGTTTTTTGGTTTTTACAACTTTGGTATTTGTTAAACTGTTTTGGCTTTTAACAATGTTTTTATAGGCTTTTTCAGCAGGTTATCCGTGTCGAACCGCGCAGTTAAAATTCAGGTTAGGTAACATTTGATTTTTTTTATTTTTTAACCTGTTTTAATTAGCCCATCAAGCTTTTTTATGTCAATAGCATTTCAAGATGTACGGTTTT
>JABZFQ010000078.1 GCA_014237365.1 Desulfobacteraceae bacterium
AATATGCAACCACAGTGCGGAAGGGCAACCACAGGCGTTGCCCCTACGTTATTTGAAAACGAATTGTATCACATAATAGGGAACCATCATCAAGATGGCATTGTTTTATTTTGGTTACATTCATATCTTTAATCGATCTTCAATCGCAAAAGTCCTCGAAATAGCTCGCTATTCCTGCGGTTTTGCTCAATTAGATCAATTAAATCTACGGCAAATTTGAGCGCAAATTCTACCAAGTTATTTTTTAGCGAACCCTAATACAGGGGGATTATGAACAACGATACATTTATATCTATAATTGGCAAAGAACAAAACATAACCGATAATCAAGTTCAGACGGTAGCTTCTCTTCTATCAGAAGGCGCAACAATTCCGTTTATCTCGCGCTATAGAAAAGAAGCCACAGGGAGTCTTGACGAAGTCGCTGTTACTGCGATCAGGGACAGGCTGAACCAGCTTAGGGAACTGGAAGAACGAAAGGAAACGATCCTCAAATCTCTTGAAAAACACGGTTACTTGACGGATGAACTGCAGGAAAAGGTTCTTGCGGCGGAATCCATGGCTGTGCTTGAAGACCTATATCTTCCTTATAAGCCAAAACGACGGACAAGAGCAATTATAGCAAAGGAAAAAGGGCTTGAACCGCTGGCGTTTATAATTTTTGAACAGAAAGGAGCAAATCCGGTCAAAGAAGCGGAATTTTTCATTGCCCCTGAAAAGGGGGTTGAGTCTGTTGAAGATGCCCTGGCCGGGGCCAGAGACATAATTGCAGAAATCATAAATGAGGATGATAAAGCCAGGGCCCGACTGAGGAACCTCTTTTTCACAAAAGCTGTGATTAAAAGCAGGGTTGCTTCAGGCATGGAGGAAAAAGGGGCCAAATTCAGGGATTATTTTGATTGGGAAGAACCAGTTACCGATGTTCCTTCTCACAGAATGCTGGCCATGAAACGGGGTGAAAGCGAAAACTTTCTTAATCTTGATATACTGCCTGACGAAGATGGGGCAACAGATATACTTGAAAACCTGTTTGTTAATGGAGAAGGTGATGATTCCGCACAGGTAAAGATAGCCATAAGGGACTGCTACAAGCGTCTTCTTTCCCGTTCAATGGAAACCGAAACCAGGCTCCACTCAAAAGAAAGGGCTGATATTGAAGCGATAAAAGTGTTCGCAGATAATCTCCGCCAGCTACTGCTTGCTCCCCCTCTGGGAGCAAAACGCATAATGGCAATAGACCCTGGATTCAGAACCGGATGCAAGATTGTTTGTCTTGACCCGCAGGGGAAACTGCTTCATTTTGATACTGTTTATCCCCATATGTCTAAAAAAAAGGCTCTTGCAGAAACCGAAAAGATAAAATTTCTGTGCAAAGAGTTTGATATTGAAATCATAGGTGTGGGAAACGGTACAGCAGGCAGAGAAACTGAAGCCTTTGTCAAGACTATCTCTTTTACAAAGCCTGTGCAGGTTATAATGGTCAATGAAAGCGGAGCATCAATATATTCGGCTTCTGAAGCGGCAAGGGAAGAATTCCCGGATCATGATTTAACGGTGCGCGGATCTGTATCAATCGGAAGACGTCTAATGGACCCTCTTGCAGAGCTTGTAAAGATTGATCCCAAATCAATAGGCGTCGGCCAGTACCAGCATGATGTCAATCAAAAAGCCTTGAAACAGACCCTTGATGATGTTGTTATGAGTTGTGTTAACGGTGTAGGTGTTGATCTGAACAGAGCCAGTGCCCAGCTCCTTACCTATGTTTCAGGCATGAACGCAGGTGTCGCAAAAAATATTATATCATATCGTGAGAAGAACGGCCCATTCAAGTCCAGGCAGCAACTGACAGAAGTGCCGCGTCTTGGTCCCAAAGCGTTTGAACAGTCTGCGGGTTTTTTAAGGATTCATGACGGTGAAAACCCCCTTGATGCCAGCGCAGTGCATCCTGAAAGTTACTATATTGTTGACGCCATAGCCAAAGACCTTGATACTACAGTCGTTGATATTTTAAAAAAACCTGATATCAGGCATCAAATTGATGTTTCAAAATATATTACTGATTCAGTCGGACTTCCCACACTAAAAGATATCCTTGATGAACTGGCAAAACCGGGACGTGATCCAAGGGAAAAATTCGAAGCATTCTCATTTGCCGATGGTATTGAAAAAATCGAAGACTTAAGATCTGGGATGAAACTCCCGGGAATTGTGACAAATATCACTGCGTTCGGTGCTTTTGTTGATATCGGCGTGCATCAGGACGGCCTTGTTCATGTCAGCCAGATGGCAGACAGGTTTGTAAAAAATCCCGCTGATATTGTAAAAGTTCAGCAAAAGGTGTCGGTAACCGTGCTTGAAGTTGACTTTGCAAGAAACAGAATTTCTCTCTCAATGAAAACGCAGGGAAAAAAGTCGGGTACTGGGGTGGAAAATCCTGGCTTTAAAAAAGCACAAAACCGTAAACCAAAAAATAAGGACAAAAAGAACTTAAGCAGCGGGAATGCGCCGTTTAATAACCCGCTGGCAGAAGCCTTAATAAAAAGCGGGCTTAAATAAATCTCTGAGACGAAATAATTTGCACATCTTGCTTGCCTTTTGTTCCGTTTGGGGGAGGGAAAAACCATGAAGACATCCAAAAACGTATACTACATTTCGGACGGTACCGGTATTCTGATCAATAACCTCGGCAAGGCCCTTATCTGCCAGTTTCCTGCAATCAATTTTAATGAGGAAAAATTTCCTTTCATCACGACAGTGGCAAAGTCCAAAAAAATTATGGACGACTATATCCTGAAGCATTCTGCCGGACGCAGGCCACTCATTTTCAGCACTATCATAAACCCGGAAATCATTGCCGTTTTCAATGTCCCTGAAGTGGAATTTTTCGACGCTTATGCTTTTTTCCTGGAAAGACTGGAAACCTGCCTTGATGCCAAGGCACTGAGGCTTCCCGGGTTTAGCCGCAAGGTAACCGGTGTTGATATAGACCGGAGGGTGGAGGCAATTCACTACTGCCTTGAACACGACGACGGCAGCAAAACCTCGGAGTATAACATGGCCGACGCTATTATTATAGGAGTTTCCAGGGCCGGAAAAACGCCTATATCGGTCTATATGGCTTCCCAGATGGGCATGAAGACAGCCAATTTTCCTCTTACCCATAGGTTCCTTTCCGAATACTATCTGCCGGATGGCTTACTCCGCAACTTAAAACGCTCAACAGGCCTCACCACTACCCCTGAATTTTTGCACAACGTTCGGAAAAAGCGTTATCCGGGCAGTAACTATGCCAAACTTACCACCTGCAAAGATGAAATTAAGCAGGCCGAACAGATATTCCATAAATATCATATTCCGGTTATCTCTTCGGCAGGGAAATCTATCGAAGAAATGGCCACCCAGATCACGCAGGAATTAAACCTGTCCAAAATCACTTTCATGTCACATATTGAATTGTGAATTTGGGTGGTCCATACAAAACAGTGCAGATCAATAATTTCAATCAGTTAGCGCTCAGTTGCTGTGAATGAGTTCATGCGTGAATCAAGAGTTTGCAGAGTATGCCAAGCATCTTTTTGACCACCTGCGCTGTTTTGTAGGGACCACCTGATGTTCATAGCCAGCGAAAAATCACAAGTTATAACCTTCCGAGGTATAATTAGGAACGTGGACGAAATAATTTCCCCAACTATGCATCACAGCTTCAGGCCACCTTTATTTGATCTCAAATCACAAAAATATTGAAATAGCTCGCTATTCCATCAACTTTTGTGATCTGAGATCGAACAAATCTGACCCAAATCTGTGCGCCTACTTGTGGAAGTTAATTCGTCCACGTTATACAGCTCCTTTGCGTGGTAAGAACTGCGGACAAACGGACCGCTTGCAACTTCGGAAAAGCCTATCTTGAGGGCAGTTTTTCTCCAGTCATCAAATTCTTCGGGAGAAATAAAACGATCAACCTCTATGTGTTTTTTTGAAGGCTGAAGATACTGTCCAATTGTTAGCATATTGCAGCCGGCTTCGACCAGATCTTTCAACGTTTCCTCGACTTCTCCGTGAAGCTCTCCAAGGCCAAGCATCAGGCCTGACTTTGTAAAAGCAAAGGTGTTTATTTTTTTGGCCTGCTTTAGGACTGCAAGCGAACGGCGGTAATTAGCCTCAGGCCGAACTGAAGGATAAAGACGGCTTACTGTTTCAATGTTGTGATTTAAAACATCGGGACTGGATTCCATAACTATATTAAGCGCTCTCTCATTTCCCAGAAAATCCGGTATCAAAATTTCTACAAGCGCATCTGAAATTTTATTTTTCACTTGCCTGACAGTTTCTGCAAAATGACCGGCACCTCCGTCAGGCAGATCATCACGTGTAACAGAGGTTATGACAACATATTTCAATTTCATTTCTCGTGTAGCTTCTGCAACTCTTGCAGGCTCTTCCGGATCAGGCGGCCCCAAAGGGCCCTGCTCAACTGCGCAAAAACTGCAATTACGCGTGCAGTTCGGCCCCATAATCAGGAATGTGGAAGTATGGCGAGCAAAGCATTCCCATATGTTCGGGCACTTGGCTTCCTGGCATACCGTGTGAAGCCTGTTTTTGCTCAGCAGTTTTCTTATTTTTTCATATGTGGGACCTGATGGCAGATTCCGTTTCAGCCAGTCGGGTTTTCTGACATGTTTTTTTGATATCTTATATTGACTCATAATGTTTGTTTAATATTAAAAATTTCCCAAACGGCTTAGGAACGTGGACGAAATAACTTCCCCAACTATGCATCACAGCTTCAGATCGCCTTTGTCCGATCTCAAATCCCAAAAATATTGAAATAGCTCGCTATTCCATCAACTTTTGTGATCTGAGATCGAACAAATTCGACCCAAATCTGTGCGCCTACTTGTGGAAATTAATTCGTCCACGTTCCTTAACATCTTGTAATTGTATAAATTAACACGCAGAAGGCGTACCAGGTTCGAGGTTCATGGTTCATGGAATGCTGCCATTTTATGTATTCCTTAAAACATCAATACATAAGAGGGCAAACTCTAAGAAACTTTGGCTTATCAATTAGCACGCCGAAGGCGTACCACCAATTTTCAGTTTTCAATAGTCAATGTTCAATCTTAAGCTTAACCCATTAAAATTATAGTACAATGATTCATTTGGGAAACTTTTGTTTAATATCTTGTTGAATTATGCAAGCCTAAAGCATTTTAATCAGAAATGCCAATCTTTGAATTAGTTTTTTGAATTTTCTTAGAAAATATTTTAACTTCACATGCAATATAAACGTGAGCTCTCAGTTTAGCATCAATGCCTTTTGCCTTTATGTTTCAATCAACCGTTAACTATTAACTGTGAACGGTTACAATATCTGGACTCGCCCAAAAATAACTTCACATTTTGATGCGCCGATCCATTCCGCATGACTGCGTTGCTCGTCGGTTAAATAGCCTCGCTATTCGCCCTCCTCGCGTCTTGTCATGCGAGTGCCTCGATACCTGAAAATGTAAATTTATTTTTGGGCGAATCCTAATAGTTCCGGCAAACTTGTATTTACAAGATTAACTCCAAAAACAGTTTCCATATGATTTTTTACTGCTCCGCAGACCTTACTCATTGATACTTTATGCAAAAGCTCCCGCTGCATGGATGATATCCCTACTTGTTTAAGACCGCATGGATTCATCCAGCCAAAATGCTTCATTGAAATATTTACGTTTAATGATATGCCATGAAAACATATTCCCCTTCGGATAGCTATACCTATACTTCCCAGTTTTTTATTTCCAACCCATATTCCCCTGTTAAGCGAATTTCTCTCAGCTATAATTCCCGAATCCGCAACTGCTCTGATCATGACTTCTTCAAGTTTTTCAACATAATCAACCACTCTCATCCTGGCGGCATTAAGGTCAATTATTGGATACATAATCAGTTGTCCCGGCCCGTGAAAAGTAATAACACCACCTCTTTCCACCTGAACCACTGGAATTCCTGATTTTTTGAGCAAATCAGGAGAAACAGTCAAGTCATCCAATCCGCCCCTGCGCCCAAGCGTAAAAACAGATGGATGTTCCAGCAGTAGGATGATATTTTTGTCAATAATTCTTTTTTTTCTGGCGTCAACAAGACTTGTCTGCAGATCCCATGCCTCCCTGTACTCCAAGGTCTCAAGCTCAACGCACAGCCATTTTTTGCTCTTATTATATTTCACTTCAAAAATTTATTTGGGGCTTGGTCAAAAATAAACTGGTAGAGTTTGCGCCCAGATTTGCCGTAGATTTAATTGATCTGATTGAGCAAAATCGTAGAAATAGCAAGCCATTTCGAGGATTTTTGTGATCGAAGATCGGTTAAAGATATGGCACCCAGCCTAAACCCTCAATGATGTAAAGATTATAGCCGAAGCAGGGTCGGTTTTGATTATTTGTTCTAATCTTTAAAAAAAAACCTTACAAAGATCAGGTACTGGTGCGGCTATTTCTCGAAGGCGTGTTTCGTCCAGCATAAATCCATAGCCATGCATATGCATGTGGCGAAAAAGTAGCAATTCAAGAAGTCCTTCAAACTGCGCATCTGAAATAATACCATTCTCCCTTGATTTCATTAGCAAATTCTTCTGCCAATTCTCATCCTTTTGCAATCTGACGCCCATAGTTTGCAATTGATAACGTATGATACCTTCGATACCGGTATATATGTTTTGCAAAAGCGTGCCAAGTGCGATGACCTCATATTTTGAAATATCTGTCTTTTCCGTAAGATGCTCAATCATTATCACTGTTTTTTCAATGTTCTTAGGAACGTGGACGAATTAACTTCCACAAGTAGTCGCACAGATTTGGGTCAGATTTGTTCGATTTCAGATCACAAAAGTTGATGGAATAGCAAGCTATTTCAATATTTTTGTGATTTGAGATCGGGCAAAAATGGCCTGAAGCTATGATGCATAGTTGTGGAAGTTAATTCGTCCACGTTCCTTACGTTCATCTTCTAAAAACGAATTTTTACCCTGAATCTTCCACATAGGCCATTTTTCTAATCATAACCTATTGAAAATAAAGTTGATTACAATTTTATTTGTGTAGTGACAATTGTTTTTCTATTTTTTCCAATTCAAAGATTTTCCAAAGATTTTCTTGAACAGCACTTCTTTCAGTAATTTTACGTTCTGCATCTGTAGGGCTATAAACCATTATAATTTCCTGGATATCTGTTAATTCATCTTTCAGGACAGTCGTACTCATTTTATATCCTCCCTGTTCATTTTGGTGTCAAAGCTTGAATTGTGAATTAATACTTGACAATTAAGCCACTATCATTTAGGAAAATCAATATGGGTAGAGCATGGCGAATTGAATATGAAGGCGCATTATATCACTTAATGTCCCGGGGAAATGACGGACAGCATATTTACTTAAATGACGATGATCGAAGTATGTTTTTAGAAACGATCTCGGAAATGTCGGAACGTTTTAAAGTGGATATCTTTGCCTATGTTTTAATGTCCAATCATTATCATCTCCTGGTAAGAACCAACCGCGCAAATTTAAAAAAGGCAATGCAATGGTTTGGTACAACCTATACCCGAAGATTCAATAACCAAAACTTAAAAAAAGGTCATTTGTTTCAGGGGCGGTATAAAAGCATCCTGGTTCAAAATGATGCATATGTTACGTGGTTATCCTGTTATATCCATCGAAATCCATTAAGAGCCGGCATTGTAAGCCGTTTGATAGACTATAAATGGAGCAGCTATCCAATCTATGCCTATGTTAAGAAATGCCCGGACTGGTTATCCACACAAGTAATTTTATCATATTTTAAAGGCTCTAATAAACATAAGCGATATCGGGAAAAGGTTCAAAAATATGCAAAGGAAGAGAAGCGACTTCTGGAGGATCTTCACCATGGTATGATTCTAGGCGCTAAAAAATTTGTTGATAAAATTCGAAAGCGGTTTTTAGCGGATATCCCCCACAATGATTTGCCTCAGCAAAAGCATTTGGCAAAAGATATAAATGTGGAGGATTTATTAAAAAAATCTGCGAAAATCGTTCAAATTGATATTGATAAATGCATTCAGGCAAAACGATTGCATGGTATAGATAAACACAAACGTGATTTGATCGTTTATTTACTTTGGAATAAAGGATTAATGACAAATGAAAAGTTAGGGCGGCTTTTTAATATGAGTTACTCTGCTATCAGTCATTGTGTGAAAACATTTAAAGAGAAGATGAATAAAGATAAAAAAGTGAAAAACCAATTTGAAGAGCTTAATTCACAATTCAAGCTTTGACACCAATTCCAAAAAATCTTCTCATGATACCGAAAATTGGGACGTTGTCAAGAATAAAATGAAATATCGTGGGTGTTTCTACAGGTACTACAATTGTTTTGTAAAAAATTTAATTAATAATATCAAAAATTGACTCTTCATATAACTACTTAATTTTATTGAATAAACAAAAAAAGCTGTTAATTTTTCCAGACTCAAAGTGCGAAACTAAGGTTAGGCTGGGATTTATCAATGGAGCTATGGAAAGCCGGTCTTAAATGATTAGGGCTCGCTCAAAAATAACTTGGTAGAATTTGCGCCTGAATTTGCCGTAGATTTAATCAATCTGATTGAGCAAAACCGCAGGAATAGCGAGCTATTTCGAGGCCAGTTTTACTAAGATCAGGTGCGATTGAAGATTGGTTAAAGATATGGTGAAGTCGGGATGCAAAAATGCCAAGTTATTTTTGAGCGAGCCCTTATACCTTCTTCCTGCTCACGTACTATCTAAAAGCTAACCGCACAGGACGCAAAACGAGTTGGATTTAATACTAAAAACAATCTTAGAAACTCTAATCTTTACCGCCAGACAATTACCGTATATTTTAATAGGTCTGTTTCTCGCTGAATTGATCGTTGCCTTGAAATGGATCATAAAGCTAGCCTGGCTGACAAAACCCATAATGCGATATGGCCACTTGAATCCCGCTTGTGGCATTCCCTTTCTGATGGCTTTTGCTTCACCGCCTGCCGCTAATTCGATGCTCCTGGGATTTCACAAGGAAAACAAGATAACTTTCAGAGAGCTTTTCTTTGCAGCGCTTGTGAATTCTTTCCCAAGCGCGTTGATGCACTGGCGTTGGTGGCTTCCTGCCATTCTATCTATGCTGGGGAATGTGGGATTGTTATATTTCGGTCTGATCGTGATTGCAGAGATACTGAGAGTCTTAATTTTCCTGACAGCAGCAAGATTTGTCCTTCCTAAATTGGGGTCAGCACTGCAGTGGGATAAAAAAGATGCTGAAAAGATCCCCTGGAAGGAAGCGATTGTCACAAGCCTTAAAGCCACCGGGAAAATGTCATTTCATATTTTGAAACTCTTTGTTCCGGTTACATTTATTGTTCTTTTGTTGGTTAATATAGGCGCTATTACCATGTTGGCCGACTCCCTGAAGGGTATAGCTGCATATTTTCCGATCCCTATTGAGGGACTTCCGATTATTGCAGCGCAATTTGGAAACAGTCTTGTAGCTTTTGCCATTGCCGGTAATCTGTTCTCTCAAAGCGTAATTACTGCTAAAGACGTTGTGCTTACACTCTTTGTGGGTCGAATTTTTTCTGCCATCATAATTGCTATCAGAATGCAAATTCCTATGGTAGTGGGTATATTTGGACAGAAAGTCGGTTTTCAAATAATTGGCTGCAGATTGGCGTCTACTTTGGTCATAGATCTGCTGATGATCTTTTTGATCTATTTTTTATGGTGAATCTACACTACGAAGCGACTGCGATTGACGATTTCGTGAAAAAGGGTTCCGTGCGGCTACATTATTCTGCATGATGCGTATGATCTGCTGGCCAGCCTGAAGGCCAAACTCGCCCAGCGCCTTCTATCGTAAAAACTCGACCGCGAGGCACCAGGGAAAGTTAACGTTTGGTAAAACTTTCCACCAGACTGTCTTTGTGCTCCCAAATATAAACCACTGGCTGTTTGTTCACTGATGCCTCCCTCGGATCGGGGTCCAGGGCAGGCTCTGGATTCCGGCTTTCGCCGGAATAACGAATGAGAAATCCGGAATGGGGAACCATCTCCTGTTTTCATATTTAGCGAGCCATTAGGTCTTGATATTATGGGATGACTGTTATATTTTTATATGAGATTCAAAAAAGGAGGCAACCGTGAATTTACCATGGATCGGATATTATCATTATGAAGATGAAAAGACATTTTCGGAAATTAACGAATATTATGAATGGTATAAACAAAGGGCCGGCGCGCCGGATTATCAATCTTCAGATAAGGTGGGAATATTTTTTCCCCGCAGTCTGTTGGTCAAAAAGGATACTGATCTGATCAATCTCCTTATCAGGAACCTGGAAAAAAGAGGGGTATTTCCTGTTCCTGTTTTTGCGCAAAAAAAGGACTACGGGGGCGAGGGCTGCCCTGATGCAGAGGCAGGAATCAGTCTTTTAAAAGGGGTTGATCTTGTTATTAATTGCGAGTCATCTTTTCTCCTTCAGACCCCTATAGGGGAGGAGGCAGGATCGACCATTCTGGAAGAGCTTGATGTCCCGATCATTCAATCTGTTTATTCCAGTTCATGGACCGAAGAAGAATGGAGAAAAAGCCCGCAAGGCCTGCATCCGTCCAATCAGATATACTGGGTGGCGCAACCGGAGTTCAACGGAACCATTGAACCGGTTATTATCAGCGCAAGAGATGAAAAGAGTGAGGATGCATACGGTTTAAGAAAACCGATTCCTGAACGGGTTGATTTTCTGCTGGATAGAGTCTGCGCCTGGCTGAAGCTGGGAAAGCTTCCCCCTGCAGATCGAAGGGTTACGTTCCTTCTTCACAAGAATCCGTGCGCAGGCGTTGAGGCCTCTGTTGCCGGAGGAGCGGGGCTTGATACTCTGGAAAGCGTAGCAAGAGTTATGCATGAAATGCAAGATAAGGGATATACAATCAAGAATTGTCCTGAAAACGGCAAGGAATTAATAGATATTATTATGGACAGGAAGGCGATCTGTGAATTTCGCTGGACCACAGTGGATGAGATTGTAAAAAAAGGCGGGGCATTGGAGCTTATTGATCTTGTTAGATACAATCAATGGTTTAATGAGCTTCCGCAGGCAGCAAGAGAGAAAGTAATTGACGGCTGGGGAGAACCGCCTGGCGAAGGCATGATATATGATGGCAAAATAGTGGTTACAGGAGTGAATTTTGGGAATGTCAATGTGCTGGTTGAGCCGAAAAGAGGCTGTTACGGAGCAAGGTGTGACGGCCGGGTATGCAAAATTCTTCATGATCCAAACATAGCTCCAACTCATCAGTGTCTTGCCACCTATAAGTGGACGCAGAAAAATTCAGATGTTATTATCTCGGTAGGGACTCACGGGTACATAGAGTTTTTGCCAGGCAAGGGAGTGGGGCTTTCCAATGAATGTTTTCCGGAAATTATTGTCGGCGACAAGCCCCATTTGTATATCTACACGATAAAGAATAACTCTGAAGGCATCCTTGCCAAGCGCAGAGCTTATGCCACACTTATTGATCATATGATTCCGATCATGCAGCCGTCAGGTCTATATGATGAGCTGGAAGAAATGGAAGAGCTTTTGAGACAATATTTTCATGCAAAAAACCTGAACGAAGAGAACAGGAAAGAGGTTATTCTTGATAAGATTCGTGATCTGGCGCAAAAAACAAACCTTATTGATAAGGAAAAAGAGCTAAACACTGATCGATTAATTGAGCAAATCCATGGGAAACTGAATCTGTTTCGCGAGACCCAGATCAAGGACGGGATGCATATCTTAAGTCAAACTCCTGATGAAGATCAAACAGCAAATATGCTGGTTTCTATCATGCGTTTTGATGGGGATCGGCCGTCAATAAGAAGATTGATCTTAGAGCTGATGGGTTATCGATATGAAGAGGTCATTGGGGATAAAGGAAAGATCATTGGAGAAACCACTCACGGAGAACTTCTTGACAAAAGTACCAAACTTGCTTTTGAACTGGTAAAACAGGGATTAAAAGATATCACGGAACTCAGACAGAATATACTTGAGACGCTGGAAATAAAAAATCCGGATAAAATTGACGCTCTGGTTGAGTTGATTGCCTGGGCCAAAGAGACGCTTGCCCCAAAGCTTGAAATGACATCAAGGGAAATTCCGCAATTGTTAAGGGGGATTGATAAGGAATATATTGAACCCGGGGCATCGGGTCTTTTGACAAGAGGAAAGATAGATGTCCTTCCTACCGGAAGGAACTTTTACAGCGTGGATACAAGGGCAATTCCCACCAGAGCAGCCTGGGAGGTCGGGGTCAGGATGGCAAACAATCTTCTTCATAAATATCTCCATCAGGAAGTAAACTATCCTGAAAATGTCGGCATGGTTTTGTGGGCTATTGACACCTACAGGGCTGATGGAGAACAGATCGCACAGATACTTTATCTTATGGGCGCAAGGCCCGTCTGGACCGAATCAGGGATTGTTACCGGGACGGAACCTATTGCCTTAAAGGAACTCAAAAGACCGAGGATAGATGTGACAATCAGAACAAGCGGTATATTTCGGGATACTCTTCCGCATCTGATAGCGCTCATCGATGAGACTATAATCAAGATTGCCTCTTTAAATGAACGGGAAGAATATAACTATATAAAAAAACATGTAAACGAATACAAGAAAAAGGAGATATCAAAAACTACAATATCATATGATGAAAAAAAGGTGGATCGCGAAGCAACCTATCGTATTTTCAGCGCTCAGCCGGGCGCATACGGCGGCGGAGGCGTGAGTCTGATGGTTGCGGCAAGCGCCTGGGAGACAATTAACGATCTTGGAGAGCAATATATAGAAAAAGGGGGTTATGCATACGGGAAAGGCACATGGGGAAAGGTGTCTCATAAACAGTACGCGGATCGACTAAGCACAGTGGATGCGACATTTCACAAACTTGCTTCAGACGAATCGGACCCTCTTGACTGCTGCTGTTTTTATGATTTTCACGGCGGGATGTATGCTGCGGTCAAAACAGTCTCAGGACATGAGCCAAAGGTCTACTGGGGCGATACCAGTAATCCGCAGCACCCGGAAACCAGGGATATGAAGGATGAAATGGAAAGGATTGCCCGCACAAAGCTGCTTAATCCAAAATGGATCGAAGGCATGAAGCGTCACGGGTACAAGGGTGCAAGCGAAATATCCAAACGCGTCGGTCGTGTTTACGGTTGGGACGCGTCGGCTGAGGTTGTTGCTGATTGGATATTTGATGATATTACAAAGACCTTTGTTATGGATGACGAAAATCGCAAATTTTTTGAGGAAAACAATCCATGGGCGCTGGAAGAGATGGCAAGAAGACTTCTTGAAGCAGAAAAACGGGGAGTCTGGAAGGCAGATCCCGAAGTATTAGCAGAATTACAGAACCACTATCTTGAGATAGAAGGATGGATGGAGGACAGGATAGCGGATGTAGAAGGAGATTTTCAGGGCGGCAGCGTCGATGTAATAACCAAAAAAGATGTCAAAGAATGGTCAAAGAAAAAGTTCTCCTTTATGGAAGAATATAAGTAACCGTTCAGGGTTCAAAGGTTCAAGCCCTTAAACCTTAAACCCAGAACCTTAAACCCAGAACCCAGAATTTCTTATGATTGATCTTCTTGTACATAGCCTCATAGATACCTGGCAGATTGTGCCAAGAGTATTGATCATTATGTTTATCTCTTTGTATGTTTCCCAGATATTGATAGAAATCGGTTTTATAAAAAGATTGGAATTTATAGGCCGACCCCTTGTGCGGCTTGCCAATCTGCCCCATCAGGCCGGTATCACGTTCCTTGCATCCTTTGGGTCTGTGCTTGCCGGAAATACCATGCTTGCAAGACTTTACCAGGAAAAGAAAATAAACAGCAGACAAACACTTCTTGCAGCTCTTCTTAACACAACCCCTGTGTATCTCAAGGAGACATTTACGTATCATATCCCGATAATAATCCCCTTGTTGGGCATTAAAGTAGGGCTTGTTTATTTTATGACATTTATTGTCTCGGGTATGATCAGAACACTCTTTGTTATTATTTATGGAAGAATAACGCTGAAAAGGGATGAATTACAAGGAGATTCGGTTGATCCGAATTTCTCAGATACGGCTGTAACAACAAAGAGAAAATTCAACGAGGTTCTTGTCCTGGCCTTTACGCGTCAGAAAAAGCTTTTTTTAAAAGTAAGTAGTATCTTTGTATTTACTACGTTTCTTATATTTATGCTCATCAATAACGGTCTTGTAGCGGGATTGGTGGATTATGTAGCACCATTGACGAATTTCTTTAAGCTTCCTCCATCCTGTGCCGTTCCGGTTGGGACTTATATGTTCAGCCCGTTAGTTGGGGCAACCTCTCTCGGAGCTATGATAAAAGAAGGTATCTTAACGGATTTACAGGGAATTACGGCCTGTCTTCTCGGGAGTCTTTTGATGCTTCCGATATTTACTCTGAAGTATTCTCTTCCCAAATACACATCAATCTTTGGTGTGTATTTGGGATTAAATATACTGCTGGTTTCAACCAGCCTGGGAATGTTCAGCCGCGCAGTTTTTCTTCTTTTCTTTTTGTGCATTAGTTAGGGAAAGGGGAAAGGTGCCAGGCCGCTGTGATTTTCCTTGACTTTTAACTCCTTTTGCGCCTATTTATAAAAGGTAATCATAGCCGTTCACGGCTTGAAGCTTGAAATTGGAAAGTAGAAATTTGGGAGAGATTAAAATAGAAATTGGGAAGAACAGTACAAAAGCATGAAGGCCAAATTTCTAATTTCAACGTTCCTTACGGTAACAGATAGTACTGAGGTCACGAAGACCCCAATAATAGGAAAGAATTCCTAAAGGTTTTTAAAGGATCAACCGTTCCAGGAAAAAATACGACAAAGTAGAATCAGCAAAAACCCGAAATAAAACCGGAACTGATTTATATTTCTGGTAGATTCTGTACTATCAAATAAAACAAAGCCATGAAGGCCATTAAAAGCAAAAAAGCTTTTTGGGTGTCTCTGTGGCTTTTTTTGTTCTTTTTTAGAAACGAGGACGAAATAACTTTCCCAAGTAGGCGCATAGATTTTGGTCAGATTTGTTCGATTGAGAGAGGGAGCAGGTGAGAAAGTGAGAGAGGGAGCAGGGAGACTTTGCCTGGCGACAGAAAAGGAGTTCTAATTTTGGACACGAATTCCACGGACGTACACGGATTTTTTAAAAAATATTTTCGGTCTAAAACAAAACCCAACCGGCTCTTGCGCGGTCTGATAGGAGTCTCTCTCGCCATCCATCTCCTTATACTCATGCATGTATCCGGCATCTACAGGTCAACTGCATTGAGCTATATTGAGATGACCTTGCAAAACATGTCCAAACCGCTTGTAAGGTCTATTCCCAGACCTCGTCACAGGCCAAAGGAAATAAAGCCGGAGGACGTAAAAAGACTCAAGCTAACCCGGCGCTCTCCTTCTTTCAAGCCGATAAAGGTGGAGCCCGTTGAGAAAAATCTGCCGGATAGTCTTATGGAAGGAATCGGCATACCGGATATTCCGGACACCCCAGGCCTTAATGTTGCTAACTGGGACCCAGGAGAATTAATAGATTCCGGCGATGCCGAGGCTAACTATCTTGAAATGGTGAGACTCAAAATAGAAAGACATAAGAAATATCCTGAGACCGCCAAGGCCAGACAGATAGAGGGATTCGTAACCGTACGGTTTGTAATCACTCCCCAGGGATATGTCTTAAATATTGAGATTATAAAGAGTTCCAGGCAAAAATCCCTTGACAAAGCAGCGCTCAAGGCCATTCATGCCGCGACCCCGTTTCCAAGACCGCCCCAACATCTTTTCAAAGGGGAGATTCCATTGGAGCTTACGATTGCTTTTGAACTGATGTAATAGCATCGGAAGTTATAAAAAATGGTTTCTAACAAATACGTTATCTTAAATACGTTAACACAAGAAAAGGAGGAACGCAGATGGAGAAATTGAGGAACGAAATGAAGTTCAGCGTATTTTTTTTACCAATATTCGTAATTGCCATGTTGTTCGTGCCCCCTGTTTTCGGAGATGAACCGGGAGCTGTTGAAACAGAGGAAGAACAAAGCAGGGTTTATATGAAAATTGGTACAGTTACAGTATCCGAAAAGGCGGGTTATTTAACTACCGCTGATTCTCCTGGCTCCGTTGATGTGATCGGCGCAGAACAGCTTGAAAATGAGAACGTTGATTTTTCCATGCAGGCGCTGAAAAAACTCCCGGGAGTATACTATCAAGACTGGAACCAGGGCGTAATTCACGGCAGTATCGCCATAAGGGGTTTTGATCCGAATATGAGCGACTCGGTAGCCCTGTATGTAGATGGTATCCCGAATAACATGTCAACCGGATGGATGGACATGCGGCCATTCTTTCCATTTGAACTGGAACGGATTGAACTTGTTAAAGGGACATTTGACCCACGTTACGGATTAAACAACATTGCCGGTAATGTAAACGTGTTTACTAAACGAGGCGGGAATTATTCTAAGGTTAAACTCCTTCACGGCAGTTTCCAGACCAGCGAAGGCAATGCCATCATTGCCAGAGAAGAAGATGGTTTTTCCCAAACCTATTTTGTGGGCTACCGCCGAACAGACGGCTATAGAGACCATTCTGATGTGAAAAAAGGGGCCGTGTCCGGCAAGTGGTTTTATACCACTGACGATGACAGGTTAAGCGTAGGGGCTATTGCCAGATTCTTTGATATGGATGCAAATTCAGCAGGTTATCTGACCAAAGATCAGTTTAATGATAATCCTGAGCAAATGCAGGAATTCTCCGGAACAGACGGTGGCGTGCAGGAAAATCGTCAGATCAGCTTGCATGCGGATTATGATTTTACCGACAGGCTTCATTATTCTTTCAAAGTTTATACTCAGGACTTGGAGCGGTCACGCTGGGTACGGCTTACTCCGTCTGATACGTATCAGCATGAAAGATTTACCGATGAAAGGCAATCCGGCGCTATTTCTACACTCACCTATGAAACGGCCGATTGGGGTGTTGAAAACCTTAAACTTACCTGGAGTGTGGATTATCAGTATCAAGATAGTATATATCAGCGTTGCAAAACCGATGACCGTGTACGGCGAGCTGATGGAATCTTTAAGGACTATGACTATCAGCAGTGGTTTTTGGGAACTTATATCGCGGCCGACACCAAAGTAAACAGGTGGTTACGATTTACAGGTGCTCTTCGTGTTGACCGTTTTGATGGAGAGTTTGAAAAAAACAACACCAAGTCTGATATGGCAGATTACGGGGATATCTGGCAGCCCAAAGTGGGAATTGTAGTTACGCCAGTTCATGGATATAATCTTTTTGCCAATTGGGGCAGAGCCTTCCAACTTGGATCTTACACAGGACGCTTTAATGATGATGACTTCAATTATTCAAAGAATGATGGCTGGGAAGCAGGAATCAAGGTTTCTCCTGTAAATTGGCTTGCAGCTCGTTTTTCTTATTGGGAGCAAAACGCTTCGGATGAAATTGTGAAGAATGTGCTGGGAGAAGCAGAAAATATAGGCGAAACTGATAGAGACGGATGGGATATCGGGCTTTCAGTGAGTCCTCACAAGTGGGTTACTTTGTGGGGGGCATACTCAAAAACCAATGCTGTTTACACTGATCCAGGCTACGATGCTCCAGATAATATAAAAACCTATAAAGGCAAAGATATTAAAAACATCCCTGAGTATGTATCTAAGCTTGGAATTGATTTTGAACATCCAGCAGGTTTCTCATCTTCATTATGGTGGGAATCCCAGGGTGATTATCCTGTGGATCCAGACAACAACTTGCCACGGGAAGGGGATTATGACGTGGTTAACCTTGATCTGAGATATAATTTAAAGGCAGTAACTTTAGGTTTTCATATCCAAAATCTTTTTGATGAGGAATACAATAGTTTTGCATGGCTTCCATCCTGGGGAACAAATCCTGTGCTGTTTTCTCCCGGAGATGAAAGAAGCTTCTACGCATCAGTTACGTTTGAATTCTAATGATAAAAAGAAATCAGCCATAGAGACTGTTACCCAAATCATGGAGAAAGATGGTCAGTGGAAAGTTTCGGGGTATTTTATCGGGTAACGCCGCTGAAACAGGATGGCTGTCGAAAATATTTACAAATCATTACAATTGGGGGAACCAAATGAAGAAGAACAAGTGCATATTATTTTGTGTTTCATTTTTGGCGGCGATCGTTCTGTTTGCTCAACCGTTGTCTGCCCATGACATGTGGCTGCAGGAGATAGACGGAGGATTTTCAATTGCCCTTGGTCATGAAGGTCAGACCGATCCTTATGAATCAGCCAGGCTCAAGGATGTCACCGGATACACGGAAAACGGATGGGCTGTCCAACTGGATATAGAGCGAGAGAAAGAAGGATGCCGGGTTATGGCAGACGAAGCCTTTTGCGCTGTCAGCGCCTCGCTGGATAATCGGTACTGGCTGAAGACAACAGATGGATGGGAGAACCATCGCGAAAGTAAAGGCTTGAAGATAGTGGAAGAGGGGCATTCCTACAAACATACCAAACACATAGTCAAATGGTGTGATTTCCTTTCCGGGCCTGTGGGACAACGCTTTGAAATCGTTCCGCTTAAAGATCCAACCAGCTTGAAGCAAGGGGACAGCTTGCCTGTAAAGGTCTTTTTTGAAGGAAAACCGGCTTTAAAGGCAAGGGTCTCAAAAACAAGCAACATGGCAAAAACCCATGATCTTGAATCTGCAAAAGACGAAAGCTCAGTTCTAGTTCAGGTTGGTCCTCCGGGTCTTCAATTGATTAATGCCAAGCTCGTGGTTCCGGTCAAAGGCAAACAGATTGTTTGGTTTGCGGCTTCTTTGACCTTTCGTACGACAAAGTAAGACTAAGGAGAACATGATGTCAAAAGTCCATTTAGTTATAATGATTATGATCTTTTTATTAGTAGGTCCGACCGCTTTTGCTCAGGATATTACAGAAAAAACAAAGGAAGAAATACAAGTAACAGACTCAGGCAAAATTTATATGAATATTGGAAGGGTTGTTGTGCAAGAAAGGGGTGATTTTAACAAAACCATAGACCTTCCAGGATCAGTGGATGTGATCGGGTCGGATCAAATCGATAAAGAGGTTGTTGATAACTCGTTAAATTTGCTTCGTATGATTCCCGGAATTACGATAGGTGATTATGGAAACGGAGGTGTCCCAAATGGTTTTACTCTACGCGGATTTGATCATAACAGCCATGGCAACCATACGGTCGTTACGATTGACGGTATTCCGATCAATACCCCTTTTTTTCAGGCTGATGGCACACCTGATTTAAACCAGTTGACCCCGGAGGAAGTGGAGAGAATTGAGATCGTAAAGGGACCCATTGACGCCCGCTATGGCAATTGGAGCAGGGCAGGAGTGATTCATTTCCATACCCGTACACGGGGTGATTTCCAAAAGGCCAAAGTATCCTATGGCAGTTGGAATACCCAAAAAGTTTATGTTACCCATGGAAGCGAACACTTAAACGATAAATTCAATCAGATCTATTCTGTGGAATATTACACAAGTGACGGGTGGCGTGATAACAGCGAACGAAGAAGACAAAATGCCTATGCCAAATGGTTCTATCGTCCTACGGAAGATATTCAGATTGGCCTGAATCTGCATGGCTACAAAGCCTTCTGGTATACTGCCGGATACATAGGGGAAGAGCAATGGAAGGCTGATCCGCAATCAGCTTTTGCCGCAGCAGAAAATGATGGTGGTTACAGAGATACGAATGAAGCCGCTATTCACCTGGACTGGAAAATTAATGAGAATATGCCGTTGGAAATCAGGTTGTGGATGATGGACGATAGTGCCAGTCGTTATGCTGACTGGGGCAGTGGTCAGACCGAAGATCACTGGGATACCGACGTATATGGAATCGTTTCAAATCTTGGATGGGATATTGATATGGGCGAGGACTCTCACTTGAGACTGGATACAGGTATAGACTGGCGACGCTTTGAAGGAGACAATGTGAATTACAAAACAAATGCCCGCAGTCGAACTGAATTAAACAAAGATCCAAAAGAATATAGTCTCAATAACGGTGGGATTTATTTGAAGGCCAACTATGATCCGTTTAGTTTTTTGCGTGCTTTCGCGGGCATTCGTTATGATATATTCAGCGGTGACTGGAAAAATCATAAGAATAATACCGGCGATGATATGAAGAATTATGATGTTGTTACTTATAAGGGTGGTATCATCGGAAACATCACTGACCGTTACAGTCTCTATGCCAATGTTGGAACAACATATCAGCTCCCATATAAGACCGATAAATACGAAGCAGATGCCCCTGATGAAAAAGATCTATGGTATTGGGAGGTTGGAATCAGGGCAAATCCCGTGGACTGGGCGTTCGTACGCTATGCCTATTTCAGGAATAGCGAGGATCTTACCAGATGGATCGAAGGTGTGTATGTTAATGAAGGTGATACGATCAGAAGAGGGCATGAACTCGAAGTGAACTTGACGCCTTTTGCGGGTCTGGAGGTATTTACTGCGCTCACCCTGCAAGAGGCGGAATATGACGGCGGTAAGAATGATGGAAATGAATTGCCGCATATTCCTGATTATATCTGGAAGATTGGCTTGCAGTATGAGTTGTCCCAGGGATCCGGAGTCCGTATCTGGTACAATGACGTAGGTAAATGGTACACGGATTCAGCCAATGACCATGATTACGATGGTTATAGCGTTGTTGACCTGAAGCTTTACCACAGACCGGCTGAAAAGTGGATGCTCTCTCTGGATATCAAAAATCTGTTTGACAAGACATACTCTGAATTTGTCAGCCACTGGTCTGATACAAATCAGTATGCAGGGAGCAATGCACAGGCATTTTACGTTACTCTGAAGTATGATTTTTAACCATAAAAAAGATTCATCAGTGTTGTTAGAAAAGGTAGAAATTGTCACTGTGGGAAGGCAGCAGGCACCGGCTAAGGTTTGCGAGTTGCCTTCCCTGTGAAGAGTTCCCCTCGGAGTGAGGGACGCCTCTATTTTTTTATATCATCGGAACGTTTCTTCGTCAAACAAATTTAGAGCAACCATCCTCCGAGGGCCATCTTCAACATCCCAAACCTTGACTTAGCTTCACTATGATGGCTACCAACGTAAGGCGGGACAGCCTGTAAATTCAATCGGTTAGCAACTCATTAGATTTTGCTTGATTGTGGAATTACCATAGAGCCAAAATGGCGGAAAGTGTTCCGCTTTAAGTTGGTAGCCACGCTTTTCAAATAAGCGCTTATGCATGAATACACAAAAAGGAGGTTTCGAATGAGCTGTTTAAAATTGATTATGGTCTTAATAGCAACATTGATTCTTTCGATTCCCGGTCTCGGTTTAACTGAGGAGACAAAAGGGGAGGACAGTGAGGTAATCAAACTTGAAGAGATAACTGTTCGCAGCAAAAGAGGAATAGACCATGCAAAGGTTCCAGCAGTAGTTGAATCGCTTACTGCTGAGGATATTAAAAAGATGAACGTTGTGGGTGTCGAAGATGTCGTGAAGTATCAGCCGGCATTGTATGTGAGAAAACTGGGCCAGGCTGCCACGAATGCACCTTTGCTTATCAGAGGGGCCAGCTCAAGGATGACACCAAGGGTGTTGGTTTTGGCGGACGATCTTTTATTAAGCAATTTTTTGGCAGGTGGGCATAGCTATGGGCCGAGATGGCCGCTCGTGGCGCCGGAAGAGATCGAACGTATTGACGTAATCTACGGGCCTTATTCCGCATTATACAGTGGGAATGCCCTTGCAGGGGCATTGATCATGACAACCAAGTTCCCCGAAGATACGCATCTTTCTGTCAAGACGACAGGAATCTATGAAAACTACAAGTTGTATCAGTCCGACTTTGACCTCTACGGGTATAATCTGCACGCCTCTTATGGCGATCAGTTCGGGAAGTGGGGTCTCTTTGTTATCGCCGATCAACTTTATTATGAAGAGCAGCCCATCACCTTCTACAATAGATTGGAATCAAAGCTTGGGGCGGCAGTAGGCAATTCCGTATCCGGAGGGGAATGGGATCAGGACAGACACGAGGAGTCGAGATTTGTTTATGGATCGGCCGGACCGACTGAAAAATTAAGCAACCTGTTTAAGGTAAAGCTTGCTTACGATGTAGACGCTGACACAGACGTAAAATTCACATGGGCATATTGGGAACAGGACAGAGATGCAAACGACCCGGAAACCTACCTGACAGACAGCTCTGGCAACAAGGTTTACAGTGGTACTGTGGATACAGACCGTGGAAGTTTCAACATCAAAGACAGCCAATTTGGTTATCGGGAGCAGGATTACCAGGATTTTACTTATGCGCTTGCCTTTAAGAGAACACCCTTGAATGCTCTTAAGCTCTGGGTAAGCGCTAATTTTTATCAGAGCGTAGAAGATCTGAGCAAGCAGTCGAGTGATCCACCGCCAAATTCAAAAAACGGGGGCGAAGGTACGGTTACTGACACGGACAAGGGGTGGTATACCTTTGATTTCAAGACTTCTCCCACGCCTTTCGAACTCCCGGGCTTTGCACGCCACACACTGACGGCTGGTTATCATTATGACCGGTTTTACTATGATAGTGAGAAGTGGAATGCCTCTGACTGGAAGAACGATGTCAGAACGACCCTGAACCAGGCTACCGAGGGAAAAACTCAAACGCATGCAATCTTTCTTCAGGATGAATGGGATCTGACCGACATGTTTTCCATCTATTTAGGCGGTCGGTATGAGTGGTGGAAAGCTTTTGACGGAAACAAGTCTTTAGATGAAGCTGGCGCACGCGTGACAGCCGATTTGGCTGACAGAAAAGAAGACTATCTTTCACCAAAGTTTGCAGTTACCTTTAAGCCTGCTGACAATTGGAGTGTCAGGCTTTCTGCAGCCTGGGCATATAGATTTCCTACCATAGGTGAACTGTTTCAGGAAAAAATCAGCGCCGGAGGGATTCTAAGCAAGAGCAATCCAGACTTGAAGAGTGAAAAGGGCTTTTCAAAAGATTTGACCTTCCTCAAAAATCTTGAAAGTGGTGGTCAGGTCAGGCTCAGCTTCTATGAAGAGTTGGTAGAAGATGTGATCTGGTCACAGACTGACTATCTTACGCTCATAACAAATTACCAGAACATGGATGAAGTAAGGACGCGCGGGATTGAATTCGCTTTTAACAAGGAAGGATTCTTACTCGACAACCTTGATTTGAGTTACAGCGTGGCCTTCACAGATTCGAAGGTCGTCAGGAATGACGCTGTGCCCGATTCAGAGGGAAAGCAGTTTCTCAGAGTACCCAAGTGGAGAACCAAGCTGCTTGTAAGTTATTATCCCGTAGAGGATTTTACCTGGACTGTTGGTGGAAGATATGCCAGCAGGGGATACAACGACATTGACAATTCAGATACACAGGGAGGATACGGCGGGGTTGATGACTATCTCGTATTTGACACAAAGATTTCCTATGAATTCCTGAACAATTGGACCGCTTCCCTGGCTGTGGATAATCTTACGGATGAGGTTTATTTTGTCTCTCATCCCTACGCAAGAAGGACGTGGTTTGCAGAGCTGAAGTATGACTATTAATGAAGAATAAGTTTGATGAGACGATAGTAGAGCAAACCAAGGAGACTGCCTGTCGAAGAAAGGTGTGAGATATTTTCGTCACTTTCTGCGTAGCGAAGAAAAGATGAAAGGGGGTGATAAGCAAGAAAGGGGAATGATGAGGATTTTTTTTGAGTCTGACAATAAATTGCCGGACAACCTTAATTATCAAAAAAGGAGAATAAGAAATGAGAATGTTTGCAAAACAATTTGGAGTATTAGGTTTGTGTCTTGCTTTGGTTCTGGGAATAACTTGCTACCAGGCAAGTGCGCACGATCTCTGGTTGGAGGTAAGAGATTATACGCCTGAGCCGGGAGAGGACATCACGCTGACCCTGGGATACGGTCATTATCTGCCTGCCCATGAGTTTATGACCCATGTTGATTTGGAAGAGATATATATGCTGGACAACAAGGGCAAGAGGATAGGTATTGAGCGCTATTCCGATGTGGAGTTCAGGGGAGAAAAACCGCTGAAAGATGGGACATATCTGGTCGTGGCCGAGAAAAAGGGAGGTTTTTTTACAAATACCACTAAAGGATATAAAAGAGGCCAGTCTAAAAAAGGTCTGGAAAACGTTATCGAATGCTCTTACTCAAGAAAGTACACCAAGGCCATTGTGAATGTTGGAAAAGGGGAAGGCAAAACCTTTTCAAAAGTGCTTGGCCATGAACTTGAGATCATTCCACTGGAAAATCCGGGGAATCTGACTGAAAAAGATTATTTACCTGTAAAAGTGACCCTTAAGGGGGAACCGGTTCCGTATAACCATGTGTTCGCTACTTATTCAGGCTTTTCTACGGAGAAAAATACCTTTGCCTATGCGACCAAGACAAACAAAGACGGAATAGCAAAGATAAAAATACTCAAATCCGGTGTCTGGCTGATAGCGACATACTATAAAGAAGC
>JABZFQ010000279.1 GCA_014237365.1 Desulfobacteraceae bacterium
CTTATAAATTCATACTGATCCATTGTGAGCAACTCCTCTCCTCCATGTTTATGATTATCAAATTAACCATAATACCATGAAAATCATTGCTCAGGGTGGTCAAATTTGGGTTAGCACAACCACAGATCTTTGAGACGTTTGGCAGAGACACTCAGGGTTAGATACTTTTTACAAATACGATAAATGCCGTGTCTTGTAAATTCTTCTCCGCGTTGATTTATAAACAGACGGTCGGTGTATAACGGTTTTGGTTTTGCCCGATACTTTTTGATATAGCACACAATAAGTTCTGTTGTTTTAGGCCACAGTTGTATCAAACGATAGCGATTGCCTTTTCCCAAAATCGCAAGCGTTCTTTTTTCAGGATCAAAATAGTCGATATCCAGCGTTGCAATCTCACTGGCACGGGCGCCTGAGTCGTAAAGAAGGTGCAAGATGGCATAGTCGCGAAAGCCTTGTTTTTCCGTTAGATCGACAGATTGAAAAACCTTAAGGATTTCATCGGGCGTAAGGTAATCGATTAACCGTTTACGGTATCGCTTTTGCGGGATATTGAGCATCAGTTCCGCTGTTTCACGATATTCAGGGTACATCAATCGTATCATTTTAGGGGCTGTAAAAGAATAACATGGCCATTCATCCACATTAGTACAAATGAAAATAAATGGCCATGTTATTCTTTTACAGCCCCTATGCATCACAGCTTCAGGCCGCCTTTGCCCGATCTCAAATCACAAACATCTTGAAATAGCTCGCTATTCCTTCAATTTTTGTGATCTGAGATCGAACAAATTCGACCCAAATCTGTGAGTAATTGTTGAACTAAAGGCAGTTCGAACCCTTAACCCTGCGCATAAAGCACAATTAATCAATTACTTGAAGACGACAAATATTGAAGTTGGTTTATTGTTAAATTTCGGCAGAAAACCGGAATTTAAAAGATTCGCATATGATAATAAAAGAAAAAATATCAGTGATAATCTGTGGCAAAACAATTACAAAAATGGTAACAAAAGGATATGAAACGACTTCCTGTAGGGATACAAACATTTCGTGATATCATTTTAAATGATTATCTGTATGTGGACAAAACAGAGAAAATATTCGATCTGGTAACTAATCCAAAAGGCGTATATTTTCTTTCAAGGCCGCGAAGGTTCGGGAAGAGTCTTTTGATCTCCACGTTAAATGAAATATTTGAAGGTGAAAAAGAGCTGTTTAAGGGACTGTGGATATACATGTCTGACTATGTGTGGGAAAAATATCCGGTTGTAAGGATAGATTTCAGTAAATCAAAGGCGCGAAACAGCGATGAACTGATAAACTATATTGTATATCAGCTTGATAAAACAGCGCAGCTTTACGGAATCACCCTTGAACAGACGCAGTATGATATCAAGTTTGATGAACTCTTAACCAAACTTAGCGGGATCAATAAAGTTGTTGTCCTCATTGATGAATATGACAAGCCTATAATTGACAATATTGAAAACAGGGAACTGGCTGTTGAGCTCCGCGAGATATTAAAGGGTTTTTACACCATCATAAAGGCATGTGATGAATATATCAGATTTGTGCTTTTAACAGGTGTGAGCAAGTTTTCAAAAGCTGGAGTCTTTAGCGGGCTTAATAACCTGAAAGATATTTCCATGGATATGAAGCATTCATCGCTTCTCGGGATAACAAGAGAGGAGATGAAGGACAATTTTAAAGACCATATAGATCAGTTTGCGGAATCGGAAAGGGTAAGCAAACCCGAACTGATTAAAAGGATAACATACTGGTACAATGGTTTTTGTTTCAGCGAAACTTGCGAAAAGGTCTTTAATCCGTTTTCAATGCTTCTTTTGTTCGACAATGCCAGATTCAGCAACTACTGGTTTGAAAGCGCCACCCCGAGCTTTTTGATAAAATTGATGAAGGATAAAAATTTTGACATAAAGAGGTTGAAAAAAATGGAGGTGAGGGAGGAATCGTTTGGTGCCTATGAACTTGAAAATCTCGCTGTGCTTCCGCTTCTGTTTCAGACCGGTTATCTTACTATTAAAAAATATGACAAAAATTTTATGACCTATATTCTGGGTTATCCGAATTTTGAGATTGAAAACAGCTTTCAGTATTCTCTTTTGAATAGTTACAGCGGCACACATGTGGATGGCTATTTGATTGATTTGATACGCGCTCTTAGAAATGATGATTTTGAAACATTTTTTGATACCTTGCGGATCTTTTTTGCTGATATTCCCTACGATCTTCAAATAAAAAAAGAGAAATATTACCAAACCGTTTTTTACCTGATATTTTCTCTTATTGGCCTGAAAGTAGAAGCGGAAGTAAAAACAAACAAGGGCAGGATTGATGCTGTCATCATTGATAAAGATATCTATATCTTTGAATTCAAATTCGACGGAGACAAAGACCATGCATTAACTCAGATAAAAGGAAAAAAATATTTTGAGAAATATCAGGGCGCAGAAAAAAATATTTATCTGTTCGGAGTTGAGTTTGCAAACAAAAATGTGGGTGAATGGGTGGTTGAAAAATGGTGAAATAATTACTCTGAACTATTTGCAGGATAAGGATGCGTGGTTTGGAGAGGTGAGAAAGGTTGGGGGTAAGGCTATTCAGCCGCAGATTTGTGCAGATAAACGCGGATTAAATGCAAACAATTATTCTTGGTTTTTATAAAAAATAGGCATCCTTATTTAAGGTGGTCACCATTGTCAAGACCGAAAAAAGGTTTTTTTAAGGTGGAAAAGTTGAAATAAAAATGTCTGTTTTTTTCTTGAATTATTATTATCCTGTTCGTCCTTTTCGACGTTTATAAGTTACCTCCTTTTACTCCACTTAAATTTTTACATGTCATTTTTCAATACTGTAACAAGGCCTTGCCTGCTCGGAGAATAGGGCAATGCTGGAGAGCACAACCCGAACACCGATGTAGATGACTGAAGTATGGGGCCGTGCAATTTGTATGGCCTTTTCTATTCATACTTTGGTCTGTAAACAGAATTCTTTATTTGTTTTTAACATATACTTCATAACCCATCTTTTCGAAAAAACACCAAAAAATGGCATTTTCTGAGCATATTTTATGGCACTACGAAATATTTTATCAACAAAACCAATGTATTACAAAGCTGCATTCACACAATTTCTCAAT
>JABZFQ010000108.1 GCA_014237365.1 Desulfobacteraceae bacterium
TTTCGTCATACTTTTGCAACCCATATGCATGAAGCCGGTGTCGGCATTCAAGACATCAAAGAGATGCTCGGTCATGACGACGAAACCGAAACAACAATTTACGTTCATATCAGCATAGAATGAGGTGATATTCCTCTGCTGAAACAGAACCAGTCAACTTATCTAAAGTGGACTCAATGGCTAGACCTTCGTCTGCTCTCACGAAAATTCGCCACATGGCATGCGATTCGCAATCGTCTATACGCCAGCAACTCACGCCAGTAGCACGAAGAATAATCTGATGGAGCAATTTGATTAACTCCTTGGATCTATCTGAATTCTCAGCGTTGATAGAGCCGGGGGAAGGTGCTGCTATGGGTACAATTTTGCCATTGGTTTGAATCATGTAATGGTCGTCTTCATTCAAACAATTGAATATCCCATCGTACATGTCTTCAAAAGCGTATACGTCGCTAAAATGGACCGCTTTATTTTCGATTAGCGACACAAATCTTGAAAAGTCTATATATCGCCACACCTTGGTGTTGCCGCGTTCGCCCCGACCAAAGTTGATTTTTTTAACTCTTCGATTCATCGTGTTTATACAATTGGCTCATATGAACACTCAGCGATGAAGCCGATCGACTGAATGGATTTATTATAGGCAGCATTTACAATTCCCTATATATACTCCCCAGAAAATTTAAAATATATAGGGCAGATAATAGTTGACCAAAGCAAGGAGATTATGATCCCTGCAAAGGGAAAAGCAAAAAGGAGTGTCTTGAATGGAGCCATTTCCCACATTCCCGTTAAGAAGAACACTTCGTCTCCTTCCAAACTTACTAATACACATGAAGGCAAGCTTAGTATAAAAAATACAGCTCCAACTGCGCCAGCGAGTGAGTGCACAATACATGAAAACCAATTTATTCCGTAAATCTTTAAAATAAGAAGACGTAACAAGCCAGGTATAACATTTGCGATTGTGAATAAAATGCTGATCAAAAACAGGTATCCGATTATTAGCCAAAACCAGCTTAGTGTGACAATATAGACCATTCCAAGAATGACTAGATATAGTCCATAATAAGTGGTCAAGTACCACAGAAACATTGTAATTGGTGTGAAAATATATTTCATTTGATTGCCATAACGTACGCATCACCTGCGCCCAAAGCCAATGATGACTTGGCAAGAGCGACTTTTTACACAGACTGCGCAAAAGTGAAAAACGGCTTGGCTTTGGGCGTCAGAGTGGATGCGATTGTTCGACATAGTCTTCAAAATGTGTACCCTTTAAGTCAGTGAGGATTTGCTCCGATATTTCTGGGAGTAATTCAGCCTTCCATTTATAATCACTCTGCCTTGACCTAAAAACTGCATATGCATCGGTGTTATCGCAACTGGTGCTATTGCGCAAAAAATCAACAGTTGTGTTTGTAAATTCAATTTCGCAAAAATCAAATAGTTTTTTTGACTCCTCAAGTGGGTTTTTGAGCATATCAGAGTATTTTTGAATATACACTCTATTAGGATATTGTTTTTTTAGATTTATAAACGTATTCGCCGCCTCTTTCCACTTCTCATACCCATGAAATTCTTCTGGTTTGTTTAAATTCTTTTTGAGGGCATACCTCCACTCTTCCGATTCGGACCAACCTAAATCTCTACGAAACTCCTTCGGTGCTAATAGCCAAGAATTTATGACTGATAGAGGATTGCGCATAACTCCACACAGAAAAACGTCCTCTGCCCTACGCATCAGATTAAAAAGTATGTTTATGTAGCGAACCTCTTTATAAACGATATGCGTAATCTGCTTTTTCTTGAAAATAGGAAAATCACCTGATGCTCGTTTGGCTACCTGATTTGTAAATTCATCATCACAATGAAGAAGTTCCTCAAAAAAAGAATCAATGTCCTCCCGTGTCGATGCATTACTCAAATAGTCTTTGTGCGCATATGAAAATAAAGGCTGATAGCGATAAATTGTATTTGGAGAACTGTTCAGGATTTCTCCGATCCACGATGTCCCTGAACGAGGCACTCCGTGAACAGCTACTTTAATGTATTGCTTGCTATGCATCGTGTTTACTCCTTATTATGAAACGTGTTGACGCTGAATTATTCAAGAGAGTATGCAGAAAAGAATTCAACGATACGGTCTTTCTCATTGAACATAAGGATATCAATGATTGATAAACAAGGGACAAACTTGTTTGAATACTGCTTATATTCGATGGGATTGCTTTTCACAAACGATAGGTCGATCCCTTTATCCATAAAATAATCTTTTGTGTAAAGCTCCTTTCCTCCTGACGCATTAACGTACGCTTTATATCCCAGTTCTTTGGTAATCTGTATGAGCCTGTTTGCTTTCTCAATTCGGCTACCAACTTAAAGCGGGACACTTTTGATCCTCTATTTTGATTATCTTGGAACAACAATCGTGCAAGATTGTCGTAACGAAGCAAAATAGTTGGATAATAACGTCTTTGATTTCTTTGGAGAACAAATTGACGATTTTGTATAATTAAATTCAATCCCCAGATACATATAAACGGCTAATATACTTTCTATGGCCAAGTCAGTGATATCTGTATATTTCTTTTCAAATACAGAAGTAATCACTTCACAGACATCAGAAAAAAACGGAGCTTTCTTATAATTCTGGATGAGTTTCTTGTAGAATTTCTTTTTCCATTTTTTGTCAAGGATCGGTAATGTTTCATTAATTAATTTATTTGAGCTGACCTTTGAAATGGGAACTGTAAATAGGCAATCTCTATCTTGATTGAGTATCCTGTTTCTGTTGATCCACCCACTCTTGATGTAGTACACATCATCGTAAAAAACAAAAATACTACTGGCTTCAATAAGATGAAAATAGCCGATATAGGGAAAAAGATACGGTTGCATTATTGCGACATAGCCATTTTTCATCTCAATTTCCTTTCTGTCGAACATTTAGTTAACCTGCAACGGGTCAAAAGAAAAAACTCTCTTAACCTTCACAGAACTTGATTGATCCTCTGAATGTTTTAACTGATTCTGATACTAGTTGTCAGATTCAACTACTTGTTGGACAGACCCGCGGGGCTGTTGTAGTTAAAGTTGTTTATTGCTCAAACTGTCTATGGAAATTG
>JABZFQ010000101.1 GCA_014237365.1 Desulfobacteraceae bacterium
CGTTCGACGGTATGTTTATCCTTCCCAATCACGCAACACTTGATACGGGCGGTTGGCTAAACCTTACCCGACAGGGACTTTCACCCTGCAAGAAGCACCAAGCTTCGCTTGGCGCACTAGCGACAAGTATAACGAAATTTCTGCATTGCTTTAACCTCGTTCCCAAGGAGATGCATTGACTATAACCATTTGTGGAGGCAAGTTGTGAATCTGCATGAAATACTAACAGATATTCACGCTCTCGAAGAAGAGCTTTTAGTTTTCGAACGAAAATATGGAATACGTTCAGAGATTTTTTATGCTGCATATGTTAGCGGTGAAGAGCCGGAAAATGATAATTGGATATTAGACTTCGGCGAATGGGCTAGCATTTACAGAACATGGCTCACGCGTCAGGCAGACTATCGCAATAAAGTTCAACAAATCCAGCAAAAAGCGCCAAGTCTGGCAGGATTGGTCCGAGTTGCCGTATGAACAACCCACTGCGCACCCCAGAGGACTATGAGCTGCTTTTATATACACTAACAGAGATATTCCCATCAGTGCGTCATTCCACAATGACTTTTGTACGAAGAGGCGTCTCACTTGCAAGAGTGGCAGGTGAATTATTATTTGACCAAAAATTCCGGCTTATTGTTCGTGAACGAATCTTATATGATCGCTTAACATGCATCATAGATTGGTATGGTTACGAGGTTTGGAAGGATACAGAAAAGTTATACTGGTATGACTCTCAGCCTCATCCAGACGATGAAAGTTTGCAAAGCACCCAGCCTCATCACAAACATATTCCGCCGGATATCAAACATCATCGTATTCCTGCGCCTGAAATAAGTTTTATCCGACCCAATCTGGTTGCCCTGATTCGGGAGATTGTTTTCAAAAGATACCAATTTCCGTTAAAAATAATACGATCATCGACTGTCTGAGTAAACTATTTATTGAAAACCATATCACTTGGTATTATAGTTAAACCATGAAGCAGTTAATGACAAAACATTTTTCAAAGTGGCTATCAAAGCAAAAAGTATCTGAAAAAGACTTGAGCGTCGCCCTTTCAGAACTTCAAGCGGGGTATTTTGAGGCAAATCTTGGTGGGTATCTATACAAAAAAAGAATTCGATTTGAAGGACAAGGCAAAAGTGGTAGTGGAAGAACGATTATATGCTACAAAAAAGAAGATAGAGCTATTTTCATACATGGATTTGCCAAAAATGAAAAATCGAATTTATCAAAAAAAGAACTCCAGGTTTTCAAAGAATTATCCAAGATTTTAATGGGTTTTTCAGTGGCGGAAATAACAATAGCTATTGAAAATGGAGATTTTATTGAGGTGAAATCATGAGGAAATCCATTTCAGAATCAATTACCAGTACTGTTAAAGATTTAAACAAAAGTGGATTGATTGATCATATCACGATGAAGAATATTGAAAATCTTTGCCTTCCGGAAATTAAGGAATACAGCCCGGAAAAAATAATTTCTATCAGAAAGCAGCTCAAACTAAGTCAGGCGGCTCTTGCCAGCATTTTTAATATCAGCCCCTCAACAGTTCAGAAATGGGAACAAGGCAACAAAAAACCTGCTGGTGCATCAAGAAAACTGTTAGATATCATGGAAAGAAAGGGCTTGGAGGCTCTCATCTGAAACCGTCGAAGAGGCAGAACAAGGCGCTGCACCCGACACCAGGAGCCATGTCGTTTTTCACTTTTGCCATTTCAGAGCAAACTTCGTTTTTGCCAAGTCCTCATTGGCTTCTGGTGCTGGTGAGCTCAACGTTAGCATCATAAAAACAGGAAGATTATATGCAGTATCCTACGTTACATTATTCAAAGTCTAAAGTTAATAAAGCAGGCAGAGTGATTGTTGAATATTTTTACGATAGACCAAATTCTACAGATAAAAAAGACTTAAAAAAATCTTTGGTCATTTTAAGTAATTGGCGTACAATACATGCTTATCCAATTAATACTTTTCAAGCCACTTTAAGGAATAAGTTAAGAAAAATAGATTCAAATGCCATAGTGGCACAAAGATTAAGTGGCACAAAGATTAAAACGAATCCCATCAATAATTAATAAGCTTAAAAGATTTGAGAGAATGCAATTATCTAGAATGCAAAATATTGGTGGTTTGCGTGCTGTGGTTTCTTCATTGTCAAAAGTAGAAGAGCTGAAAGAAAACTATAGATCAAGTCGTTTTAAACATGAACTCCATTTATTCAAAGATTATATACAAAATCCGAAAGATTCTGGGTATAGAGGTATTCACCTCGTATATAAATATAAGAACATCATTAATTTATCATTCGCTTAAAAAAAATGAGTAAAAGTTTAATTTCTCGTTCCCATGCTCCAGAGTGGGAATGCATACCATATGGGTTACCACGCTGGAACATGGGAACCAGGCAAGAATCGACATCAAAAAAATGTAAATTGGCAGATGAAGGATGCCTCTATTGTTCTTGATTTATGTTGC
>JABZFQ010000043.1 GCA_014237365.1 Desulfobacteraceae bacterium
TATTCGCAAAACCGCAGGAATAGCGAGCTATTTCGAGGACTTTTGCGGATAAAGATCAATCAAAGATATGGTGAAGTTGGGATGCAAAAATATCAAGTTATTTTTTATCGAACCCTAAGCTTAACCCATTAAAATTATAGTATAATGATTCATTTGGGAAACTTTTGTTATTATCTGATCACAATGTGCCTTTTGTAGAACAAACACCTGTAATACGTTCATCAAAAGAAACTGCTTGATCCAGAGCCCTGCCGACAGCCTTGAAAATTGATTCTATAATATGATGTTCGTTTTCGCCGTAGTTGACATTTATATGAAGATTCATTCCCGCCATAGTAGAAAATGCCCTAAAAAATTCCTTCGCAAGGGAAGAATCAAACCTGCCACCCGTAGTTTTTAGATTTGGAATATTAAATACCAGATAAGGCCGCTTTGATAAATCAATTGCAACAGATGCCAAAGCGTCATCCATAGGTGTTACAGAAAAGCCATATCTCTTTATCCCTCTTCTGTCGCCGAGAGCTCTATCCAATGCATCTCCCAATACAAGCCCCACATCTTCAACTGTATGATGAAAATCGACTTCAATATCTCCCTGGGCAGATACGCTTAGATCAAAAAAACCATGAACAGCAAAAAGCGTAAGCATGTGATCAAAAAAAGGAATCCCGGTTGAAATCTCATGTTTGCCCTTACCGTCCAGATTCAATTTAATATTGACAGATGTTTCTTTAGTTTTGCGATCAACCCCTGATGTTCGTTCCATGCTCATATCTGCAATCCTTTGAGATCAATCAGACAGCCTGTGCCTCACTGATTGTGTGCTGTCTAATGAAATAATCCAGCTCGGATATTTGATTATTATCAAGCTCACCAAATTTAATACTATGTCGTCTCATTTTTAAAGAGCTGAAATATATTTCATTAATTATTTCAAAATCAGCAATTGTTTTACATGGTATTTTTTTCATATGAAAGCCATTACCCGCGAGAATTATATCTAATTCAACAGATTCTTTTATCTGATTTTCCCCAACAAGATATTGAAAAGCAAGGCCTCCCTTGCTTATATTAACAATTTCCCCAAGCTCTTCATAAGAAACAGACTTTAACAAAACAAAAGAAATATCTTTAACTTTAAAACGTGTAAATTTTCTCTTTTCAACGTTAATAGTTTTCCTGCTTATATTTTCCATAGCGGAACTCCTTCATAAGTATGTAACAGGGATCAGGGGCAATGTTGTTGACTTAGGAACGGGGACGAAATAACTTGGCATTTTTGCATCCCAACTTCACCATATCTTCAATTGATCTTTATCCGCAAAAGTCCTCGAAATAGCTCGCTATTCATGCGGTTTTGCTCAATCAGATTGATTAAATCTACGGCAAATTTGTGCCCAAATTCTATCAAGTTATTTTTGACTGAGCCCTTTTCAGGAGATGATTTTGCAATAAGAAGGGGGTTGAAAAGCACTCCATTTTTCTCTATAAATTCAAAGGGTTAGCACTAAAAAGCATCTGCATTCTAATCCATTGATTTTATTAAGAAAAACACCAATCTTTGCAACACCCTTTTCGTTTTGAACCGCAGAATATCGAAGTAATGGAAAACCTTATTAAACTTCATAATTCGATATTTCCTGATCTCTGTATTTTTATATCATATATTTTCTCATTAACAAAACGGAATATTTCAATGCGTTCAAGAAAAAACGCAATGGAATTTATTCTCACCTGCCAGTTTATAGCTTTTGAAAAATTTTTTCCTGTCCTGTTTATACGCAAAAAGTATGCCCAATAAACTGCAAATAATTTCATGAATAAAAACTCCCAAATATCAGAGCGTTACATAAATGCAAAAAAAGCCGGTCAAAATTTGTTTTATCACCAACATAAATTTGGGGAATATACTTCATAAAATCAGGTAAATTACTTCATAATTTCGCGATTTCTCAATAAGGGCTCGGTAAAAAAATAACCCGCTCAGCAACTCAGCCTAAACGGGTTTTACCCCCCTTGCTCCCTTTACAAAAAAAGGCGCGAAAGCGCAGAAATATCAGGATATTCCGAGCTTTCGTAACGCAGCCAAACGGGATGCATAGGCGCTTAAAATGTGAAGTTATTTTTGCGCGAGCCCTTAGTTACTGCTAACACAAAAAGCGTAAATCCAGAAAATGAAGGATGCCACTTATTCCCTATTGTTTTCGCATTTTAGCAACTTTTGGTTGACAAAATAACAGCAGATGGTAACTCTGACTGAACTTACGCTTCGACGAAGGGTGTAAGGAACGTGGACGAATTAACTTCCCCAAGTAGGCGCACAGATTTGGGTCGAAGCGGAATATGGGTTGAAATATCTTTCCCAGGCAGGCGAATAGATTTGGGTCAAATTTGTTCGGAAGGCTTTATCAATTCCCATTCAAAATTGGCGATATTCCGATCATCCCTGCTGAATTCAATGCCAATAAGATAAACATTTTTGTTTGAATATTTCTGGTGATATTTTTTGTCCTTGATTTGTTTCAAGGCGCTGCCTTTCTTTGTTAACTCCACTACTTTGAATTCAATTAGATAGATTCGGTCATCAAAGTGTACTGTAAGATCTATCTGTCCATGGTTAGTGGTATCTTCCGGGACAACATCCAATCCGAGCGAAGCAAAATAGCAATAAACAATGGAAGCGTAATAGCCTTCATAATTTGCTATCTGGTTTTTGCGGTACCAGTCGTTGGGAATAGATGCAAAAAAGGCATGTATGGTCTTTTGAAGTTTGTTCATATCGTTGGCTGTCAGGGCCTCAAAAATGGCAAACTTGTTGTTTTCTTTTTCCATGGTGTTTGAAGTCAGATAGTACAGAATATAGTCGGTCAGGCTTTGCTTAACCTCCAGATTGGGATATCCAAGACGGTACTGTGTTATGGTTACAATTTTTTTAACGTCTTTAATGGTAAGATAACCTGTTTGAAAAAGCAGGGTTTCTATCTCCAGCCTGTCAATGTCGAAACTGCCGATTATGCTTTCACTGGCTTTGATATTTTCTATGTTTGGAATAAAATATTTTTTTTCCTCAAGCAGCTTAATCAAAAAAGTGGGCGTAGCGGTTTCAAACCAGTAATTGCGAAATTCTTTGCTGTTGAGATACAATAGAATATTAAAGGGGTTATAAACTTCCTCGCCCAACCAGTTATATCCGTTGTACCATTTTCTGACTTCATCTAAATTTATACCTTTCAGACGATCAGCAAAAACTGTTTCCAGTTCTTCTTGTGTATATCCGCAAATGGCGGAATATTCCTTTGCCAAAGAAATGTCTTCCAAATTATTCAGCCCGCTGAAAAGAGAAACCTTGCTAAACTTGGATACACCGGTGATAAATACAAATTTGAGATATGGATCAGAGTCTTTGATAACCGAATAAATATTTTTGAGTTCTTCACGAATTAGAATAGCAGTTTCTGTTTCGTGAATATTGTCAAGAATAGACTTGTCATATTCGTCAATGAGCACTACTACTTGCTGACCGTATTTTTCGTAAAGGCTGCTGATCAGTTCGGCGAATTTGCCTTTGAGACTTTTTTTCACAAACTCAATCGAATTTTTCCGTGCATGGTCATACAGGATTTCATCAAAAGTAATTCTGATATCTTCAACACTTCTGCTTACTCCAGCGCCAAAGCTGATATGAATCACCGGCCGCTTGATATCCCAATCCCAATTATGCTCCAGAAAATACCCCTGAAACAACTCTTTTTCGCCGGAAAAGGCTGCTTTCAGCGTGCTTAAAAACAGACTTTTGCCAAACCTGCGGGGCCTGGAAAGAAAATAATATTCCCCTTTATCATACAACTTTTTAATAAAAGATGTTTTGTCCACATAGTAGTAGTTGCTATTTATTATCTTTTTATAAGTTTGAATACCAATAGGGAATTTTTTCATATCTGCCTTTCGTAAGCAACAAAAAATGGCTTATATGGTATATGCAATTTTGATAAATAAGGAACGTGGACGAAATAACTTCCCCAAGCAGGCGCATAGATTTGGGTCAAATTTGTTCGATCTTAAATCACAAAAGTTGATAGAATAGCCTATCTATTTTGATATTTTAGTGATTTGAGATCGGGCAGATGCAGCAAGGTTTGCTAAAATCGTAGGCATACCAATGGATATGTCGATACTTTTCGCAAGTCCTTGATGCGCAAGAGATTGGTGCAGGTCGAGTAAAAAATCGCTCAATTTAGGTAAAAGCACCAAGTTACTAATCTTTACTTTTTGCTTTTAATTCATGAAAAAATTTCATATAAAAAGTATTGGGAAAAACAAGAGACCTTTGAAAAATGCTTCCCGCTAAAAGCGGGATTCAAGTTCAAGGAAGGCTAAAATTTTAACTATAGGAATACATTGAGTATTTCGAAGCTTAAAATTTGAGCCTGACGCCAAAATTGAGCAAAAGGGGACGTTTTGCAAAGGTCTCAATAAGTGGAGATGAGGGGGGTCGAACCCCTGACCTCGGCATTGCGAACGCCGCGCTCTCCCAACTGAGCTACATCCCCACAATTGATAATAATTTTTATATCAAATCATATAAATTGGGTCAATCTAAATAAACAACAGGGGGGCGGGTGCAATACAAAAAAGTGACATAAATTATATCAAGTAATTGTTAAACCCGTTTAATCAGCTTAATGTCAAATGTCGAACAAGGAATGTCGAATTACGAAGGAAGGTACTTAATAATTTAAAAAAAACCATCCACACTTCGATATTCAATATTCCCTGTTCGACATTTATCATTCAATTGGCACTTCTTGGCACCGATTTGGTCACGTTTTGTTCTATGTCACTTTTTTGTATTGCACCCCAGGGGGCAGTGATCAGAGATCGGGAACTTCTCCTGACGCCTGCTTCCTATTCCCCGCCCCTGCCCCTGATAAAGGAATTAATGATTAATTATGGATAACAAAATTATTTTAACTGATTCATTTAAATATAATAATATTGACCAGGATAAAATATTACCGCCAGAAAAAACCGTTAAGCAGTTTAAGGAAAGACTTAAAAAAATTGACCTTGATATTCTGGAAAATACTGTAAGAATTGATAATGGAAGGCTTGATATCCCTGTTTATTTCAGCATTTGCGGTAATGATGCATATGCTTTAACCGGAACAAGAAAACAGATGGGGAAAGGGGGAACTACCCATCAGGCCGAGGCGAGCGCTGTAATGGAGCTGGCTGAAAGATTCAGCTTGTTCAGCTTTCGCAATAATCCGGAAAATTTTTTAATTGAAAGATATCGCAACATAAAAGATAAAGCTGTCCCGTTTGAGATTATAGCACAGTCTGTCAACGACAATTCCGATGATCTGGAAATTGCAGAAAAAATATTTGAAGAGCTTCCTTTTAAATGGACAAAAGCATTCAATCTGACACAGAATAAAGAGATACTGATTCCATTTGACTGGTTTTTCACGATTAACGAGTTTAACGGTGCATGTGCCGGCAACTGTGTTGAAGAAGCAATTTCTCAGGGCATGTGCGAAGTTGTTGAAAGGCATGTATCATCAATAATAAGTCGTAAAAGATTGAACGTGCCTTCAATTAAAGCGGATTCGGCAACAGATCCCATGGTTGTTGAACTGATACAAAAATACACGAATGCGGGTATAAGAATATATATTTCTGATTTTTCACTCAACACAGGAATTCCCACTGTAGGTGTGCTCGCATACGACCCGCTCACATTTCCAAAAACCAGTGAAATCGTCTGGACGGCAGGGACAACTCTTAATCCTCAGAAATCTTTAAGCCGCGCCCTTACAGAAGTTGCTCAGCTTGCAGGTGATTTTAATACCAGCTCAAATTACGTTGCAAGCGGTCTTCCCAAGTTCAAAGAAATAGAGGAAGCTGAATTTGTAATTAATCCGAAAAATGAGATTGATATTAAAAATCTTCCTGATCTTTCTGATAATAATATTAGAATTGAGATAGAAAGCTGTATCTTAGTTCTTAAAGAAAAAGGCATGGAAGTAATTGTTATAAACACAATGAATCCAAAATTGGAAATACCGGCTTTTTATACAATCATTCCCGGTGCACACTTCAGGGAAAGGGCTCTGGGAAACAGCGTGTGCATGTTTGCAACCAAGCATATTGCTAACACATATGTTCCGGAAACCGCTGTACTTAAGCTTCAAAATATCGAAAATATGCTTCCTGAAAAGTACTATATTAAATTCTATCTTGGATCATGTTTTCTTGCAATGAATGATCCGGGAACCGCCCTACCCTACTTTAAAAAATCGCTCGAACTTGAGCCTGCGGACCAGGATATATCCAGCATTTACTCTTATATGGGTGTTTGTCTTAAAGACATGGGAGAATACCGCAACGCTGTTTCAGTTCTTATGAAAGGCGAAGAGATTGACTCTGGAAGAACTGATATCTATAATTCAATGGGATTTTGTTATTTCAAACTCAAGGAACATGAAAAAGCTATAGATTGTTTTAAAAATGTTCTCCGAATTAATCCCGGCTCGGCCATAGACTATGCCAACATTGCTTCAAACTACCGCGAGATGGGCAAGCCGGTTGAGGCAATTCAGTATTACGAAACCGCCCTGTCCATAGATCCCGGGATAGATTTCGCAAGGTACAATCTGGAAAAACTTCTAACCGCCCACCGAGTATGATGAAGGTGTATTAATGGAAAAGCAAACATTCTCGATTCCTAATATTTCATGTGCTCATTGTATCATGTCCATAAAAAACGAATTAAGGAACGTGGACGAAATAACTTCCTTTATTGGAAAGAGCTGCTCCAAGATTTATAACCATTACTGTTTTTCCTACCCCTCCCTTTTCGTTTGCCACAGCAATAATTCTGGTATTTGTAGCTTCCATTTTAAAAACCTCCTGTTTAGAAACTTTTATTTAACATAATATGTTGTAAAATTTAATATTTTATGTTATAAAAAAAATTATATAAGGGGGAAAAGATATATGTCAGAAAAACATCCTGAATGTCCGCTCTATAATCCATTAAATTGCAAAGAGTATTACAACCCTAAACTCTGTGCATTTGTAAGAAAAGACAAAGTCTGTCTTAAAAAAAAGAAACCAAAACCAAAACCAAAAAAAATAGATGGTTAGGAACATGGACGAAATAACTTCCCCAACTATGCATCACAGCTTCAGGCCACCTTTGCCCGATCTTAAATCCCAAAAATATCAAAATAGCCAGCCATTACATCAACTTTTGTGATTTGAGATTGAACAAATTTGACCCAAATCTATGCGCCTGAGGACTCGCCCAAAAATAAATTTACATTTTGAGGTGTCGATCCATCCCGCATGACTGCGTTGCTCGTCGGTTAAATAGCTCGCTATTCGCTCTCCTCGCGCCTTGTCATGCGAACGCCTCGACACCTCAAAATGTAAATTTATTTTTGGGCGAATCCTTAGGAAAATTATTTAGTCCACGTTCCTTAAAATATCTGTGACCGTGAACCGTTACTTTATCAGAAAATCAGGCATGGCCAGCACTGTCTGATAGAAGAAACGGATTTATACCCATCTTTCTTATCGTTTCATTCCACCTTGCATCAACCGGAATATCAAAAACAACATCTTCAAAAACAGGGCATGTAAGCCATGTATTATCCTTAATCTCTGATTCAAGTTGTCCAGGCCCCCAGCCGGAACATCCCAAAGAAATTATATACGAATCAGGCCCCCTGCCCATAGCTATTGCGTCTAAAATATCTCTGGTGTTACTCATAGCAAAATGAGGAGTAACCATAAGGCAGCCCTCCCATTCAAAGGGATGACCATGCAGCACAAAGATTTCGCCTATATGGATAGGCCCGCCCAGGTGAATTTTTATATTCTCTGCTCCGGTTATATAATCCATTTTAAGTTCATCAAAAATCATTTTTCCGGAGAGACCGGAATGAACACGGTTCACAACAATGCCCACAGCTCCATCAGAATTATGCTCTGAAATACAAGTTACAGTCTGAAAAAAATTCGGATCATTAAGGGCCGGCATTGCTATTATAAACTGTCCTTTAAGATAAAACAGATCTTTATTTTCCATAGTTCCTCACAAAAAATTAGAACCAAGTCAGCAAAAATATTATATTTAGGAACGTGGACGAATTAACTTCCACAACTATGCATCACAGCTTCAGGCCATTTTTGCCCGATCTCAAATCACAAAAATATCGAAATAGCTTGCTATTCCATCAACTTTTGTGATCTGAGATCAAACAAATTCGACCCAAATCTGTGCGCCTACTTGGGGAAGTTATTTCGTCCACGTTCCTTGGCTACTAAAATATGTTCATACGTTTATTATATCATGAAAAAAGAATCAAACCATATTTCCAAAATGAGAAATGACGCTGTAAGCATCTTCCAAAAAGGTCTTCAGGCAATTGAGCCAGGTGCTGCCATAAAAAAATATTGCCGGCTTGAAGATAACCGCCTTTTTATTGGAGACAATATTTACAATCTTTCAATGTATAAAAACCTTTTTGTAATCGGCGCAGGAAAAGCGTCAGCACCTATGGCCGCAGCCTTAGAAGACATTCTTGGGAAAAGAATAACAAAAGGAATTATTAATGTTAAATATAAACATGTAGCTCATCTTGACAGAATCAAATTGATAGAGGCCGGACATCCGGTTCCCGATAAAAACGGACAAAACGGCGCAAGCGCTATCCTTGACCTTGCACTTTCCGCAGAAAAAAATGATCTGGTATTATGTTTGATTTCAGGAGGAGGATCCGCACTGCTTCCTCTTCCCTATAAAGGACTTACATTAAAGGATAAGCAGGAAACTATAAAAGAACTTCTTGCCTGCGGTGCAAGTATTCATGAAATCAATGCAATACGAAAGCATACTTCCATGATAAAAGGCGGAAGGCTTGCGCTTGCCGCACATCCTGCCACACTTGTTTCACTTATACTGTCAGATGTAGTTGGGGATGATCTTGATGTTATTTCATCAGGTCCCACAGTAACGGATTCGACTACCTATATAGACTGCATAAAAATTTTTGAAAAATACGATATAATAAAAAAACTGCCTGAAAACATTATAAACCATATCAAAGCCGGCGTTTCAGGAAAAGTACCTGAATCTCCAAAAACAGGAAACCCTGTTTTTGAAAAAACATACAATCTTGTAATAGGAAGTAATATGGAAGCCATGCTGGCCGCAAAGCTACACGCTGAAGGCATGGGCTACAAAACCATTGTGCTCTCTTCCATGATTGAAGGCGAAACAAAAGATGTAGCAAAAGTTCATGGAGCAATAGCAAAAGAAATAATCAAAACCGGCAATCCCATGCCTCCTCCAGCGTGTATACTTTCAGGAGGTGAAACAACAGTAACTTTAAAGGGAACAGGTCTTGGTGGTAGAAATCAGGAATTTTCTCTTGCCGCAGCAATAGACATCGCAGGCACGGACAGCATTGTTGTTTTAAGCGGAGGCACAGACGGTACAGACGGACCTACTGATGCTGCAGGAGCAATAGCTGATAACAACACTCTAAAAAGAGCCGGAAATATGGGGATAGATCCTTATTATTTTCTTGAAAACAACGATTCCTATCATTTTTTTAAAAAACTGGATGATCTGTTAATAACTGGCCCAACAAATACAAATGTTATGGATCTAAGGATATTGCTTGTAACGACACAATAACTCTGTTGTTTTTTATTCTTGCTCTAAGAGCCTGTTTGAAAAAAGATGAATTGGCTGCAAAAGCGTGAAAATGGTTCAAATCTTCCCAAGTTTTCACGAGCTATTTCAATATTTTTGGGATTTGAGATTGGGCAAAGGTGGCCTGAATCTGTGATGCATAGTTGGGGAAGTTATTTCGTCCACGTTCCTAATAGGCCGGCTATTAACCTCAACTTTGAAAAAATTTGACCTCATTTTCACACTTTTTCGCTTCAATTCCCTAGTTTTCAAACAGGCTCTAAAACCTTTAGGAATGCATCTACGATACGAGAGTTGAATTGAATCCCGGATTTTTTTTTCAGCTCTTCTATTGCCTCTTCTTTGCTTAAAGCTATTCTGTAAGCTCTTGTGGAAGTCATCGCATCATAAGCATCAGCAACAGAAATAATCTGAGAAAAAATAGTAATATCATCGCCTTTTATCCCATCAGGATAGCCTTTACCATCGTAACGTTCATGATGGCCCCTTACTATAGCCAGCATTTCCTCATTAAATACAATGGGTCTTAATATTTTTTCACCTATATTCGGATGCTCTCGGATTATTTTCCACTCTTTTTTAGTAAGTTTTTCTTTTTTACTTAATAAACTTTCTTGTATTCCCAATTTTCCTATATCATGAACCTGTGCTATCTTTCTTAATGATTCTACCTCTTCTTGAGAAAAATTCATTTTCAAGGCAATTTTTTCTGTATATTTAGCAACTCTATCAGAATGTCCTCGAGTATAAGCATCTTTTGCTTCAAGGAGCCGGACTAAAGATTCAATTGCCCGATAAAAATAATCATGCAGCTTTTTTCGTGATTCAGAAAGGCTGCCTGCCATTTCATTGAAAGAATGGGCCAACTCACTTATCTCATTGCGCCCTTTGACCTCTACTTGATATTGCAAATCTCCTTTGGCGATTCGACGGGTTCCTTCTGCTAATTTTCGAATGGGATCGGCAATTCTATTTGAAACCAACACACCCAAACTTAAAGAAAATATAATTCCTAAAATTAATACAAAAATCGCCCGGTTATGAACCTTTTGTTGTGTTAAATAAACATCATTAGCCGTAAAGTCTACACCTAACATCGCAACGGCTTTACCTTTTTTATCGCGAATTGGAGCATAACCGGATAAAGTAACTCCCCATTCATCAACCTCCAGTTTCTTGTCTGCAGAAGGATTATCAAACCCCTTGAGCATTTCGGGAAAACGAGCAACATTATATTTATCCCCTGGATAAGATGCATCTTCTTGATCAAGAGGAGTGGGGTCAACAATAAACTGCCAAATGCCTTTTTCTTCTGTTTTTGTCATAGTATATATATACTTAACAGGCAGGTTTATTTCTTTTATTTGTTGTAATTTTTGGGCAACATTTTTGTATTGAGGGGTATTTGCTCCTTCCGGGTTTAAGGGAATCTTCATAAGCGTATCTGCATCAATCGTTAAGGCTGCTGTTTGGGCAAGTATCATTAATTGATTTCTAAGTGCCTCAAACTGTGAATCAAGAGCAAACTTATAAATTAAGAAGTTATTCATTATTCCGACAAAGAGCATTGATAAAACCAAAACCAACATAACTTTTGCCCGAAAACTTCTAAATGCAAACCTCGTTACATCAATGTGAAAAACAGTTATTTTTTTGGACAATTTATCCTTTCAGGAAGCTGTTTGATTTCCTGAGCCACGTCCCTTAGCGATTCCAGCTGCCTTATCTTCAATATCCCGACCAAAGGTTTTACTAAAAAAAACCAAAACATAAAACAGGAGATACCCAGATAATAAAACTACGGAAAAAATAACAAAAAAAAACGTTCCAGTAAAGGTTTTTCAGCAAACACCGCAAAGGCCAAACAAATCAATGCTTCAGGGATATTGGTTTACTTCTTAATATTTTTGAAGGAATTACATATTTATGTTATAGAATAACAAGTGAATATGAGAAATACTGACTATACCTCGGAAGGTTATAAATTGCGTTTTTTTCGGTGAGCAATGAGCATCAAGAGCAAGGCGCGAAGGTGCTAAAATAGCAAACTTTTTCAAGCCTGAGCAACACAGCTATAGACTTTCAGACAAATAATTTCACGGCGTTATCAGTCGTCGACGTTCCTAATACGCCTTCCTCCTTCTATCCTTGTGAAATTATTTGTCTGAAAGTCTATAACCCGGATCAACTAAAAAAATGTCTAAAGCAAATATTATTGTGATCTGCGGCCCAACTGGTTTGGGCAAGACTGCTGTTTCAATTGAACTCGCCATAGAATTTCATGGAGAAATTATTGGTGCTGATTCAATGCAGATATATAGATATATGGATATAGGCACGGCCAAGCCGACCCTTAATGAGCAGGCTCGAGTGCCTCACCATTTGATAGATATTGTTGATCCGGATGAGCCTTTTGATGCTGCTATGTTTGCGAAAATGGCCTGCGAGATGATAATAAAGCTGCATATTGAGGGTATTGTTCCATTTGTTGTCGGGGGCACCGGCCTTTATATTAAAGCTCTTGTGCATGGCCTGTCCCATGCAGGGCCGGCAGATACAGATATCAGAAAGCGTTTAAAAGAAACGGAATTGCTTCATGGCCCGGGATTTCTTTATGAGAGATTAGGCAAATGTGATCCAGTGGCAGCGGAAAGGATACATCCGAATGATACATACAGGATAATCAGGGCTCTCGAAGTATATGAAGCAACCGGCATGGCTATCTCGCAATACAGCAAAAATCACGAGTTTGAAAAAAGACAGTTTAATGCTTTAAAAATAGGTCTCCATATGGAGAGGAAAGCTCTGTACGATCGTATTGATCGAAGAGTTGATGCAATGATAGAGGATGGGATAGTTGATGAGGTGAAGATGCTGCTCGACAGGGGTTATTCTGAAGACCTCAAATCAATGCAGTCAATAGGTTATCGGCACATGATTGATTTTATTAAAGGCCGTATTACCTGGGAAGAGACTGTTCGTACATTGAAGCGGGATACCAGAAGATATGCGAAGCGTCAGATGACATGGTTTAAGGCCGATCCAGAGATTGTATGGGCAGAACCTGAGCAATTTGATTATATTAAAAAAATAATAATAAATTTCTTGCAAGCGGTTAAGAGATAATAAATATATATTGGAAGTTCAGGGTTCACAGGTTCAATAGTTCACGATTTTTTTATCAATTTTATCAGCTCACCCGAAAGGCTCCAACTTGTCATGAAAGTAGCTATTGCACAAATAAATACAGTAATCGGTGATTTCAAATATAATTTTGACAAAATGATCTATTTTGCCAATAAGGCAAAAGACCTTTTATGTGATTTGGTAGTATTCCAGGAGTTGGTTATTACAGGTTATCCGCCCCGCGATCTTCTTGAAAAAAAAGATTTTGTTGATGCCAATCTTGCCTGGCTGGATAAACTTGTCGGCTCAATAGATGGTATAGGGGTTGTTTGTGGATTTGTTGACAAAAATCCGAATGATGAAGGCAAGCTCCTTTACAATGCAGCCGCTCTGTTTGAAGATGGCGAAATACTGCATAAGACATATAAAAGACTTCTTCCAACCTATGATATTTTTGATGAAAGAAGGTATTTTGAACCAGGCCGGTCATTCGGAGCTTTTCCATACAAAGGACGCAGGATAGGGCTAACCATCTGTGAAGATGTCTGGAACGACAAAGACTTTTTCAGTAAAAGAATATACCATATAGATCCTTTGTCTTTGATAATAGAAGATGACGCTGACCTTATAATAAACATATCTTCTTCTATTTTCCATGCCGGCAAGAGAGAGCTCAGGTGGAAAATGCTTGGCACCGTGGCTAAAAAATACAGCGTTCCCATAATATATGCAAACCAGGTGGGTGGAAACGACAGCTTTATTTTTGATGGAATTAGTACTGTTTTTGATCGGAATGGAAAGGTAATTACCAGGGGCCATGATTTTAAAGAAGACCTTGTAGTTTGTGATTTAAAAAATTCTGAACCATCAGGGGATATGCATCCTGTTTCGGATTCGGAAACAGAATCTCTCCTGAAAGCTTTAATTATGGGGACTCGGGACTATGTAAAGAAGTGTGGCTTTTCAAAGGTAGTTGTAGGGTTGAGCGGTGGGATTGATTCTGCATTAACCGCATATATCGCTGTAATAGCGCTTGGCCCTAAGAATGTAATAGCTGCATTCATGCCGTCACAATATACTTCCGAAGAAAACTTCGAAGATGCAAAAAAACTATCAGAAAATATCGGAATAGAGCTGGCGCAGATTCCAATAGACAATATCTTTAAAGAATTCCTGAAGTTGCTTTCACCTTCTTTTAATGAGAGTGAGCCGGGTATTACAGAGCAGAATATACAGGCTCGAATCAGGGGCACCATTCTCATGGCCCTGTCAAACAGGCACGGTTCGCTTCTTCTTTCCACGGGAAACAAGTCAGAGGTTGCGGTTGGCTATTGCACCCTGTATGGTGATATGAGCGGCGGGCTTGCTGTAATTTCAGATGTTCCAAAGACGCTGGTCTACGAACTTGCCTGCTATATAAATACAGATAAAGAATATATTCCAAAAAGAATAATAAAAAAAGCGCCTTCTGCGGAGCTAAAGCCGGATCAACTGGATCAGGATGACCTGCCGCCTTATGAAATACTTGATTCCATTTTAAAGGGATACATAGAAGACTTCAAAAGCATTGAAGAGCTTGTTGATATTGGATTTGACAGGAAGCTTGTGAAGGATGTTATTTCAAGGGTTGACAGAAATGAGTACAAGAGGCATCAGGCGGCTCCAGGTCTTAAGGTTACATCAAAGGCATTTGGTTATGGGAGAAGATATCCCATCGCCAAAAAGATTGCACCCTATAGACTTTCAGATAAATAATTTCACTGTGTTATCAGTCGTTGACGTATAACTAATACGTATTCCTCCTTCCGGCCTTGTGAAATTAATTATCTGAAAGTCTATATCAGCCGGCACCTGATCCCTGATCCCCGACACCCGAAAGGAGCTCAATGCCTTCCTTTGAACCCATTTATATCGAAACCCATAAAAAGGGATTGCTTAAAAAAAAGCTAAAAAAGGCACGTGAAATAATGAAGGCCTGTGTCCTGTGCCCTAGAAAATGCGCGGTTGACCGTCTTTACGGCGAACATGGCGTATGCAGGACAGGTGAGAAAGCTTTAGTATCAAGCTATCATCAGCATTATGGTGAAGAAGCACCTCTTGTCGGCAAAAACGGTTCCGGCACAATATTTTTTACTTTTTGTAATTTGCTGTGCATTTTTTGTCAGAATTACGACATCAGCCACGGGGGTGAAGGCGAGGAGGTAATAGACAGGCAGATAGCCGGCATGATGATTAAGCTTCAAGATTTGGGCTGCCACAATATCAATTTTGTTACTCCCTCCCATGTTGTGCCTCAAATACTCTCTGCTGTTGAAATTGCTGTCGAAAAAGGCCTGAATGTCCCCTTAATTTACAATACAAGCGGATACGACAGGGTAGATACTTTAAAACTGCTTGAAGGCGTAATAGATATTTATATGCCTGATTTTAAATTTTGGGACCCTGAAGTTGCCGGGCTTACCTGCAATGCAGAAAATTATCCTGAGATTGCCTGCAAGTCGGTAATTGAGATGCACAGGCAGGTTGGAGACCTTGTTATAGATGAATCAGGCATCGCAAAGAGAGGACTTTTGATAAGACACCTTGTTCTTCCCTGCGGCCTTGCAGGAACGCGTGATATAATGAGATTTATAGCAAATAAAATCTCGAAAAACACCTATGTAAACATAATGCCCCAGTACAGGCCATGCGGCAGAGCCTATGAAGTAAAAAAACTTTCCAAGTCACTTTCAATAGAAGATTTTGAGGCCGCTTTGATGATGGCGGAAGAAGAGGGGGTTACAAGGCTTGATACGCGAAGACGCGCTTTAAGAGCCTGTTTGAAAACTGATAAATCGGCTGCAAAAGCGTGAAAATGGTTCAAATTTCTCCAAATTTTCAATCAATAGGCCCGCTATTAATTTCAAATTTGAAAAAATTTGACCTCATTCTCACACTTTTTCGCTTCGATTTCCTAGTTTTCAAACAGGCTCTAAGATAAGGAACGTGGACGAAATAACTTCCACAAGTAGGCGCATAGATTTGAGATCGAACAAAGGCGATCTGAAGCTGTGATGCATAGTTGGGGAAGTTGTTTCGTCCACGTTCCTAAAGATACTATAGAAGTATCTTATTCAGAAAAACCGCAAGTGCAAATTCTACCAAGTTATTTTTTACCGAGCCCTTATGGTAAAACTTGTCCATAACCGCTTTGCTGTGGCCGTTATAATTCCTATCTCATCCTTTTTTCTTGATAGCCAGCAATTCTAATTATGGAAATTTCCTTATTTTACAGGCAAATATGGGATGTTTGCATGATGGTTACAGAGATTAACAGGTCTGTTCAACCCCCTAAAATAGTCATATTTTCTGATTTT
>JABZFQ010000080.1 GCA_014237365.1 Desulfobacteraceae bacterium
TAATGATTCTGTCATAGACAGCATCCGGTAAGCCGTCTAGTTGCTTCTGTACTGGCTTTGGGATTAAAACCCGGTAGTTCATCAGTTTTTCCTGCGCCTCTGAGCGATGTATTCATCGATAGTCACATAGTCTCCTACTTGATACGCATTGCGAGCTTCTTGAATCTCAGCTTGCACAATAGGGTCTTTTTCCCATATCTTTTCCTCAGCATGCGCCATCTCTTCATCCAGCAGCTCCCAAAGCCTGAATTTGTCCTTCATACGTAATTTTGTAATTGATTTAACTAATGATTCGAAAGGTATTAATAATTCTACACTTTCTTGTGTCATAATCTTGCTCCTTTTAATCTCCACTATAAGATTCGTCTGCAATAATACTTTTGTGCACACGTTTGGGCTGTGTAGAGTTTGATGTATAAAAGGTAGCGGTGTTTATCGAAAGAGCATTGAAGTACTGCTTTTAGGTGAATCCAGAACTGGGCTGAAAAATGCCTATTGAAGTCGAGTATCCGCTGTTTGTCAGATGTAGTTTTCGTTTGATTTTATTCCAGAATTCATTTACTTTTTTTTATTCAACTTCCATGAATTCATCAGGATATTTGACTGTTCTGGGCTTATCTTCAAATGGGGGAACTCCTTCCTGAGCACCCTACGACTTCTACTTTTAAACCACTTTGATATATAACTTACGAAATGTTTTAGAGAACATGATACCCGCCCCCGGCCCACCCATTTCTACTGCGCCCGAGCCACCCGCCTCCGCCTCTTATCATCCATCCGGTATATCCAGTCCCTGCTCCTGTGCTTCTCACTCAAGCGCTGTGCCAGTTCGATTTCCTCCCCCGTCAGCACACTGCTCCGCGCCTCTACCCCCAGCGCATTCTCAAATCCGCATTTCAATGCCCCTTTCACATGATCGATATCATAACCAGCGCCATCCAGAAGCTCTGAAAGCGTTATCATCCCGTCCCGTGCGCGTTCCACACCTTCTGACAAGTTCTTTATGGGATTCTTAAGCACCCTGTCCATCTTGTCAAAACCAAAATCCAGCAGGAAACTGCCGTTTACCAGCACCGCACCCGCAAACCTCCCCTGTGCAACTTGCCTTGCCTTTATCTGCACTCTTTTTGCTTGATCTATGGTCAAATCAATATCTGGAATAACACAACCAATATAGTTGTATTTAGATATACAACAATATTAATTGTATTAATAAATTACAACTATATCTGTTGTATATATAAGTAAGAACAAACATAATGTAAACTATGAAACAGAAGTTCTATGTCCTGTTGGGCGACGTTATTCAATCCCGCCAAATAGATAATCGAGACGATTTTCAAAAAATAATAGAAAAAACGTGCAAAAATATAAACACCACGTATGCTGAGGGCATATACGCAGATTTCAAGATATTAAAGGGGATAGACGAAATTGGGGGAGTATTATCATCGATGTCAAACATTTATAAAATTATCACCAAAATATTAGATGACATTTACCCAAAAACAATACGTTTTGCACTAGTCTTCGATTATATCGACACTGCTCTGGAAACCAGGAACATAACAAAAATGGATGGGGTCGCGTTTCACAAGGCATCCGAAATGATAAGAGAACTAAAAATGTCAAAATTAATGTTTGATATGTCTGTTGGAGATGAAATGCTCGATATGGCAATCACCGGGCAGATCAATTTAATTTTTTTATTAAAAAAAAATTGGTCTGCAACGCAATATAACATAGTCAGGGAATACGAAAAAACAAACAAACAATCTGAAGTAGCTAAAAAACTAAGAATAACACAGCAAGCCGTATCAAAAAATCTCAAACGCTCAATGTGGAAAGAGATAAGAACTTTTGAAGAAAAAATCAACTTCATATTACAAGGTTATCCTCAAGAGGTAAATACCAATGTTGATGATCTTTTAATTTAAACAAATGACAACTTCTACTAACACAAAACAGGAAGCAGACAATGATCGAAAATATGAACTTAACTGACATCACCATCATTGCAGGAGGGTATTTTATACTACTTTTCACAAGCGGGATGATGGTAAACTACATTTTGTCTAAAATCTCAGGCGAATCTATAAGCCAGAAAATTGGAAAGGATGCACGTGATACGGGTTTTATAATCGGAAAGTGCGAAAATTTGTTAATCCTTACATTTATGATCCTGGAAGCGTACACATCACTGGCATTAATATTCGCTGCAAAAACTATAGTTCGTAAAGAAGATTTGAACAAAAATTCCTTGTTTTTCCTGGCAGGAACGATGGTCAACGTCACTTATTCAATAATGATAGGATTTCTTGTGAGAATACTTACAGGCATGGTTTAGGATATATAAATGTTAAGAAAAACACTCCAATGAACTAAAACAAGAGACATTTTATTCTTTCCTAGTCAATACATAAGTATTTCACAAATTATATATATATAT
>JABZFQ010000182.1 GCA_014237365.1 Desulfobacteraceae bacterium
AATCCCATATGCTTCGTTATCGCCGCCGTAAGAGTAGTCTTACCATGATCTATATGACCAATAGTCCCTACATTGACATGCGGCTTGGTCCGCTCAAACTTCTCCTTAGCCATATCACCGTCCTCCTAAAATTAACTCAAAGTTTAGGGTTTGAATAATTCACTTTAAACTTTGAGCTATAAACATTTTCTCATGACTTTATTACCCTGATTGAACAGAAAATCGTGGATGCCCCAGATCCAAGGCGTCTTAAGCTACTGCGAATCCTTGACAAGGCAGAAAATGGGGTATCGCTTTCGCTCAATTAGGGTTACCAGCGATAATGAGCGAATGCTTTGTTTGCATCAGCCATTTTATGCGTATCTTCCCTTTTCTTGGCGGAAGCGCCTCTGTTATTAGCGGCATCTAAAAACTCTCCGGCCAATTTTCTATCCATACTCTTTTCAGGTCTTTTGCGTGCAAACCCTATAATCCATCTAATACCGAGAGCCGTTCGACGGGATGGTCTGATTTCTGTAGGAACCTGATAAGTTGAGCCACCTACACGTCGCGACTTAACTTCAATTATAGGCCTGACATTATCAATTGCCTTTTCAAAAATCTTGACTGGAGCTTCATTTGTCTTTTTTTCAATGATATCAAATGCATCGTACAACATTCTCTCAGCTACGCTCTTCTTTCCATCCCGCATCATAGATTTTATGAATTTTGATACGAGCTTATTGCTATACTTGGAATCAGGTATAGTTATTCTCTCAGGTACTTCTCTTCTTCTTGGCATATCCTCACCATCATAATAAATTCGTAGGGTGAATTTTGTATTCGCCCCTACATGAAAAATGGAAATTCCTATCCTTTTAAATTATTTAGGCTTCTTCGCACCGTATTTTGATCTTCCCTGCTTACGATCCTCGACCCCCAGTGTATCAAGAATACCCCTTACAATATGATACCTTACACCGGGCAAATCCTTTACACGACCTCCTCGAACCAGAACTACCGAATGTTCCTGAAGATTATGTCCAATGCCTGGGATATAAGCTGTAACCTCTGCCCCTGTTGTCAGCCTGACCCTTGCAACTTTACGCAAAGCAGAATTGGGCTTTTTGGGTGTTGAAGTATATACACGTGTACACACTCCCCTCTTTTGTGGAGCTCCCTTTAGAGCCGGGGTATTGGTCTTCTTTTTAATTCGCTTCCTGCCTTTTCTAACTAACTGATTAATGGTCGGCATATTCTCCCTTTAAAAGCCTCTATAGACTTTTCAGATAAATAATTTCACTGCGTTATCAGTCAAAATCCTCGACGACGTACACATCGGCACGACTTAGGGTTCGAAAAAAAATAACTTGATATTTTTGCATCCCAACTTCACCATATCTTTGATTGATCTTTATCCGCAAAAGTCCTCAAAATAGCTCGCTATTCCTGCGGTTTTGCGAATAAAGATCAATCAAAGCTACGGCAAATTTGGGCGCAAATTCTATCAATTTATTTTTTACCGAACCCTTACTCAGATTTTTCCTTCTATCCTTGTGGAATCAATTATCTGTTTATATAATAGTATCTGCAAACGCATTTCACCTGTTGACAAAAAGATTTTAGTTATCCGCTTAGAACAATATTGTCAAGCTTTTTATGCGAAAAATTTAGGTCGGAACAACTTCGACATCTCTGTATAAAGGCAACCCGGCACCTGCGGGAATAAGTCTACCCATAATAACATTTTCCTTAAGCCCCGAAAGATAATCTTCTTTCCCTGCAATACTCGCATCTGTGAGCACTTTTGTTGTTTCTTGAAATGAAGCAGCAGAGATAAAACTATCGGTACTGAGAGAAGCCCTGGTAATTCCCAAAATAAGCGATTCAGCCACAGCAGGTTTTCCACCTTGCTCAATCACCCTTTTGTTAGCATCCTCAAATCTTACTTTATCTACCTGCTCCTCATAAATAAATTCAGTGTCACCGATTTCAATGATCTTAACGCGCCTCATCATCTGCCTTACGATTACCTCAATATGCTTATCATTTATCCTTACGCCTTGCAAACGGTATACTTCCTGAACTTCATCAACTATATAGCGAGCTAATGCAATATCTCCCTTGATATTCAATATATCCTGAGGTATCGCTGCACCACCAATCATAGCTTCGCCTGCCCTTACGTAATCTCCTTCATAAACATTTATATGCTTGCCCTGTGGAATCAGATATTCCTTCTTTTCACCAACATCAACAGGAGTAACCGTTATTTTCTGCTTACCTTTTTTTGTTGCCTTGGCAATTGAAATATATCCATCAATTTCACTCAACACAGCTATTTCTTTTGGCTTTCGAACCTCAAAAAGCTCAGCAACCCTTGGAAGACCGCCTGTAATATCCTTGGTTTTGGTAGTTGCACGCGGAAGCTTTGCAATAACGCTGCCGGCATGGAGCTGATCACCTTCTTCAACAAGCAGGATAGCTCCCAATGGCAGTATGTATCGCGCCAGCCCCTTTGTGCCTGAAAGTTTAACTGTTTTCCCATGTTTATCTTTTATAGAAATTCTTGGGCGTTCATCAATGCTCTTTGATTCAATTATAGTACGACTTGACTTTCCAGTTGCCGAATCAACCTTCTCCTGCATGGTTTTGCCGGATATGATATCTCCGAATTTTACGACTCCATCAATCTCTGTAATAATTGGTGTCGTAAATGGATCCCACGTCGCTAAAAGATCTCCGGCTTTAACTTTTTGACCGTCCTTAACTTCAATGTGAGCACCATAAATAACGGGAAACCGTTCTCTCTCTCGTCCAGCTTCACCAATAATGACTAATTCACCGCCGCGTCGGTTCATAACAACAAATTCTTTATCAGCATTTTCTACTATATTCAGATCAATAAAACTTACAGTCCCATCTACTTGAGCTCTAATATCAGCCTGTTCAACTCTCCGGCTTGCTGTGCCACCAATATGAAATGTACGCATTGTAAGCTGAGTTCCGGGTTCACCAATAGATTGAGCTGCTAAAATACCAACAGCCTGGCCTATTTCAACCATTGCACCATGTGAAAGATCGCGGCCATAGCACTTGGCACAAACACCATGTTTTGTCTTGCATGTAAGAACGGATTTGATTTTGACGATAGTTACACCCGCTTCTTCAATCTTTTCTACAGCCTTCTCATCTATATCACCTCCAGCTTTTATAAGCACTTCATCTGTGAAGGGATCAAGTATATCTTCTGATGCAACACGCCCTAAAATACGCTCTCCCAAACGTTGGATAATCTCTCCGCCTTCCACAAGAGATTCAACTTCAACGCCCATCATTGTTCCACAGTCCATTTCCATAATCACACAGTCTTGAGCAACATCAGCAAGTCGCCGGGTAAGATATCCTGAATTCGCTGTCTTTAATGCAGTATCAGCAAGGCCTTTTCTTGCACCATGGGTCGAAATAAAATATTGAAGCACTGAAAGGCCCTCTCTGAAATTAGCAGTTATTGGAGTTTCTATAATTTCTCCTGATGGCTTTGCCATAAGACCACGCATGCCCGCAAGCTGACGCATTTGGTCTTTGCTGCCCCTGGCTCCTGAATCTGCCATCATATAAATTGGATTAAAACTTTCTCTTAAAACAGGCTTGTTTTTCTCGTCAAAAACAGGTTTGCCTTCATTATTAAGCACTGGAACCATTTTCATGGATTCCATCATCTCATCAGCAATATCGTCAGTTGCTTTTGCCCATATATCAACGACTTTATTATATTTTTCACCTTGAGTAATAAGTCCTTCAATATATTGTCTGCTTATCTCAGCAACCTGCTTTTCGGCCCTCTTCAGAATTTCCCATTTTGCAGAAGGAATTATCATGGCATCAATCGAAATAGATAAGCCTCCTTCTGTTGAATATTTATAGCCGATATCCTTCAATCTGTCGGAAAGTATGACAGTAGCTTTGGGCCCTATATTCCTGTATGCATAATCAACAAATTCACGTAGAGCTTTTTTATTCATTACTTTGTTGACCGAATCAAAAGGTATCTCGGGCTGCTTTTCTATAATTTCAAAAATATGATATGCGTCATCAGAATAAATTATATTGCTAACCGCTCCCTGCTTAAGAGAAAATACTGTATTAACATCTTCATCTTTTACATGATATATCCTCTTGAACTCATCCATTCTAAGCAAACCAAGAACACCTTCATTCTTTTTGTCGAGGCTCTGTGAATATTGATATACCATATCAACAAAGCTTGCACCTTTTTGCAGCTTAGCATAAACAGCTTTCGCCTCTTCTTCTGAAGGAACCATGATCCGACGCATTAACACAATGTTATCCTCAGGAACGATTTCCCAAAGCAGAATGCGTCCAACGGTCGTGTCAAATCTCTTTTTATTAATACGGACAGTAATTTTAGCATGGAGATCAACCGCACCTGCTTCATATGCAAAGCGGACTTCCTCAGGGCCGGCAAATTTCTTTCCACTTCCTCTGGCTCCTTCAATCTCTCTTGTCATATAATATATTCCAAGGACTATATCCTGGCTAGGTACAATAATCGGACTCCCATTTGACGGGGAAAGGATATTGTTGGTTGAAAGCATTAATATCCTGCCCTCTATCTGGGCTTCGACAGAAAGAGGAATATGTACAGCCATTTGATCACCATCAAAGTCAGCATTAAATGCCGTACAAACAAGAGGATGCAGTTGTATGGCTTTGCCTTCAATAAGAATAGGCTCGAATGCCTGAATACCGAGGCGATGGAGTGTAGGAGCACGGTTTAACATTACCGGATACTCTTTTACCACTTCATCCAGCGCATCCCAAACATCCGGGGTTCCTTTTTCAACCATCTTCTTGGCACTTTTTACAGTAGAAACGAGCCCTTTCTGCTCAAGACGATAATAAACAAAAGGCTTGAACAATTCCAAAGCCATTTTCTTTGGCAAACCGCACTGGTGAAGTCTGAGATCCGGTCCAACGGTAATAACAGTACGACCTGAATAATCCACTCTCTTACCAAGAAGGTTTTGACGAAAACGTCCCTGCTTGCCCTTCAATGTATCACTTAACGATTTTAAAGGCCTCTTGTTGGTTCCGGTAATAACTCTGCCATGCCGGCCGTTATCAAAAAGAACGTCAACTGATTCCTGCAACATTCTTTTCTCATTACGAACAATGATATCAGGTGCATTTAAGTCGATAAGACGTTTTAACCGGTTATTACGGTTAATTACTCTACGATACAAATCATTTAGATCGGATGTGGCGAACCTGCCGCCTTCCAGGGGAACCAATGGGCGCAAATCCGGGGGAAGAACAGGAATAACATCCATAATCATCCAAATCGGATTTAATCCGCTATGTCTGAAAGCATCTACTATCTTTAGTCGTTTAGATAGTTTTTGGCGCTTTGCAACTGAGCCTGTTGAACTAATATCCTCTCTAAGTTCTTTGTATAAAATATCAAGATCAAGGCTCTCAAGTAATTTCTTAACTGCTTCGGCTCCTATCCCGGCTTCAAACTTTTCACCATATACTTCACGCGCCTCGTAATATTTATCATCTGATAAAAGCTGACCTCGGCTAAGATCGGTATCCTTGGGATCAATTACAATATAATTATCAAAATACAATACTTTTTCAATATTTTTAAGAGTCATATCAAGCAAATTGCCAATCTTGCTTGGAAGGCTTTTCAAAAACCATATATGGGCACAAGGTGTAGCGAGTTGTATATGCGCCATTCTTTCCCTTCTGACCTTTGACTGAATAACCTCAACCCCGCATTTTTCACAAACAACTCCCCTGTGCTTCATACGCTTGTATTTACCACAATTGCACTCATAGTCCTTTGTCGGACCAAAAATTTTGGCGCAAAACAGTCCATCGCGTTCCGGTTTGAAGGTTCGATAGTTGATTGTCTCCGGCTTTTTAATCTCCCCATGCGACCACTTTAGAATCTGTTCAGGTGATGCCAATCCAATCTTTACGCCTTTATAATGCCTTGGATCCATGGGTTTGGCGAAGAAATCATATAGAGTTTCCATTTTACTCCCTTTTGTAATTTTCGGTCGTTAATCCTTCTCCATGAGGGTGATATCAAGGCCCAAACCCTGCAACTCTTTTGTCAGAACCTTGAAAGACTCAGGTATGCCAGGTTCGAGCACGTTTTGACCTTTTACAATCTTTTCATACATACGCGTCCTTCCAGCCATATCATCTGACTTTACCGTTATAAACTCTTGCAGAGCATGAGCCGCCCCATAAGCCTCCATAGCCCAAACTTCCATCTCCCCAAGACGCTGACCTCCAAACTGGGCCTTCCCTCCGAGAGGCTGCTGGGTTACAAGTGAATAAGGACCAATTGATCGAGCATGTATCTTATCATCAACAAGATGATGAAGCTTCAGCATATACATTGTACCAACCGTAATTTTTTCTTTGAAAGCATCTCCTGTGCGCCCGTCATATAACGTAGTCTGTGCGGACGCGCTAAACCCTGCTTCAGACAGAAGAGCTTTGATTTCATCCTCTCCGGCTCCATCAAAAACCGGAGTTGCCATGTGAACTCCTTCTCTATAATTATCTGCAAAATCATAAAGCTCTTTATCACTCATTTTATTGATCATATCCTGAATTGACGAATCATTGAATATCCGCTTCATCTTATCTCTCAGATCTTTAAACTTTTGATCTTCAAGCAAAGTGTTAATCTGATCGCCAAGGCCTTTTGCAGCACAACCCAAATGAATTTCCAGAATTTGCCCTACGTTCATCCTTGAAGGCACACCCAAAGGATTAAGAACCATATCAACTGTCGTACCATCTTCAAAATACGGCAGATCTTCCTGTGGAAGAATCATGGAAACAACGCCCTTATTACCATGACGACCTGCCATTTTATCACCAACTGAAAGCTTACGCTTCATGGCCACATAAACCTTAACCATCTTAATTATACCCGGAAGAAGATCATCGCCTTTTTCGTATCTGCTCATTTGCCGCTCAAACACTATTCTGCAACGCTCACGTTGTTTACTGTATTGTTCAAGAATATCATGTACCTTTTCAGTCAGTCCGGAATCGCTCAGAACAATTCCTTCAAGGTGAGCCACTGGAATCCCTGCAAGGATATTTGAATCAATTTCGCTGTCCCTTGCGATCAATACTTTCTTGCCTTTTTTCAAGAGTGATTTGCATTTCTCGCCAACAAGCAACTTCTCTAATTGTTCACGAACAATATCTTCAATTATAAAAAACTCATCATCCCTATCCTTTTTAAGAGCAGCCATCTCCTCATTTTCAATCAAACGCGCACGATCATCCTTTTCAACACCCCGCCTGGAAAATACTTTTGCATCTATTACAATACCTTCGACACCTGGAGGTACTCTCAAGGAGGTATCTTTTACATCTGCTGCTTTTTCTCCAAAAATGGCTCGCAGAAGCTTTTCTTCAGGAGAAAACTGAGTCTCACCCTTTGGGGTAATTTTCCCTACCAGTATTTCCCCGGGGCCAACTTCAGCGCCAAGCCTGATGATTCCACTTTCATCCAGATTTTTTAAAGCTTCTTCTCCAACGTTAGGTATATCCCGTGTAATATCTTCTTTACCAAGCTTTGTATCTCTGGCTACCACTTCAAATTCTTCAATGTGAATGGACGTATATATCCCGTCCCTGACAAGCCTTTCGCTTACAAGGATTGAATCCTCAAAATTATAACCACCCCAGGGCATAAAAGCCACAGTTACATTCTTCCCGACAGCAAGTTCTCCTTTATCTGTAGCAGGGCCGTCCGCAATTATATCGGCGGCTTTAATTTTCTGGCCATTCCTCACAATAGGACGGTGGTTAAAACATGTATTTTGATTTGAACGTATAAATTTTGAAAGATTGTAAATTGTGACATTCTTTTCAACCTGTTGACCATTGCCTTCATCCAGCATATCAACCGGATCATGCCGCAACACTATACGTAAAGCATCAACATCAACAACTAAACCATCCCTTTTTGCAACTATTGTAACGCCTGAATCTTTTGCAACAACTCCCTCAATACCCGTACCTACCAAAGGGGCTTCGTTTGATAACAGGGGAACCGCCTGGCGCTGCATATTTGATCCCATCAACGCTCTATTAGCATCATCATTTTCTAAAAATGGTATAAGTGAAGCCGAAACACTCACCAACTGGTTAGGAGAAACATCCATAAGTTCGATATCTTCCTTTTGAACCATCATAAATTCACCTGCTACCCGTGATGTTACAAGGGGATTGACGTACTTCCTATCACTATCGATAGGTGCATTAGCCTGGGCAATAGGATGCTCCCTCTCTTCAAAAGCGCTAAGGAACCTGATCTCATCAGTAACAGTTGCATTCTTTACAACGCTGTACGGTGTCTCAATAAATCCGAATTCATTAACTCGAGCATAGGTGCTGAGTGAAACAATAAGGCCGATATTAGGCCCTTCCGGAGTTTCAATAGGACATATACGACCGTAATGTGATGGATGAACATCCCGAACCTCAAAACCCGCTCTTTCGCGGGTAAGTCCACCCGGTCCAAGGGCGCTGAGTCGTCGTTTATGTGTTGTTTCTGAAAGTGGATTGGCTTGATCCATAAACTGGCTTAACTGACTGGTACCAAAAAATTCTTTAACAACAGCGGAAACCGGTTTTGGATTGACCAGGTCATGTGGCATAAGGGCATCAACCTCCTGCAGGCTCATCCGCTCCTTAATAGAGCGCTCCATACGAACAAGTCCAATTCGATACTGATTTTCAAGGAGCTCACCCACAGCACGCACCCTTCTATTCCCGAGATGATCAATATCATCAACAGCTCCTTGTGTATCTTTAAGTTTTACAAGGATTTTTGCTGTTAGAAGTATATCCTCTTTTCTGAGAACATTTAAATCAATAGGAGCGTCAATCCCAAGACGCAAGTTAATTTTCAAACGCCCCACTTTAGAAAGGTCATAATATGTTGATCTGAAAAACAGGTTGTCAACAAGATCCTGGGCAACCTCAGGTGTAGCAGGATTCCCGGGCCTGAGTCTTTTGTAAATTTCAATGAGTGCTTCTTCTTTTGTTTCAACCTTGTCCAGTAAAAGTGTCTTGCAGATAGAATCACTGCTGGATATACCATCAATAAAAAGCACATCAAATTCAGTTATGCCGGCATCACTTAACCTTGAAAGTACCTCCTCATCAACTGTTTCGTTAGACTGTACAACAGGCTTTTTGCTCTTTGGATCGTTTATTGTATATGCAAATACTTTACCTAATATATCTTCAATATTTAAAGGAATAAATTCCATGTTAACGGATTTCAGCCTGCGGATTGAGGCTTTAGTAAACATACGTCCTTTTTTGACAATAACGTCACCTTTTTCAGGAGCTTTAATATCCCTGCTTGCTCGCTGTCCAACAAGAAAATTTTCATTGAATCTCTTATAAAAACATTTCTTGTTAACAACTATTTTTTCAGTTTCATAGAAATACTCCAAGAGGTCTTCTGTTGTATATCCAAATGCCTTGAAAAGAATCGTAACAGGGAACTTTCGTCTTCTATCAATCCTGATATAAACTATATCTTTTGGATCTATTTCCAAATCTATCCATGAGCCTCGCACCGGAATAATTCTGGAAGTATATATAATCTTGCCGCTTGAATGCGTCTTTCCCTTGTCATGATCAAAAAATACTCCGGATGAACGATGAAGCTGACTAACAACAACCCGTTCCGTCCCATTTATTATAAAGGTACCTTTTTCGGTCATCATGGGAATAGTTCCAAAATAAATTTCCTGTTCCTTTATATCCCGAATATTGGAAACTCCTGTATCTTTGTCTAAATCGTACACCACGAGTCTGACCGTTATGCGTACATGTATTTCATAAGTCATGCCTCTGTGTATACATTCCTCAACTCCGTGCTTAATCTCACCGAATCTGTAAGATACAAACTCAAGGGAAGCACTTCCGGTAAAATCTTTTATCGGAAAAACAGACTTGAATACTGCCTGCAACCCGATATCCTTACGTTTTTCCGGAGAAATATCCATTTGTAAAAAGCGATTAAAGGATTCTCGTTGCACCCCAATAAGATCTGGTATTTCAACGATTTTTCTTATCTTGCCGAAGTTTTTCCTTATACGCTTTGTTGCCAAAGGCTTTTCCGACATGGTATCTCCAATATTAAATTATTAGGAAATTTTTTGCCCTTGGTCCGTTGCAGTAATTTATTTGCCACAACGGACCGCTAATGCGCCGAAGATCAACTACTATAGACTTTCATATAAATAGATTTCACAAGGATAGAAGGAGGAGGGGCGTATTAGTTATACGTCGATGACTGATAACGCAGTGAAATTATTTTAATGAAAGTCTATATCCGTTTTTATTACTTTAACTCGACCTGAGCTCCAACTGCCTCAAGCTGGGCTTTTATCTTTTCAGCATCCTCTTTTGCTATTCCTTCTTTAATGGGCTTTGGAACATCATCCACTAAAGTTTTGGCATCCTTGAGACCGAGACCGGTAATTGCTCTGACCTCTTTGATAACCTGAATCTTCTTGTCACCAAAAGTTGTAAGTATAACATCATATTCTGTCTTTTCCTCTGCTTGAGCACCACCGGCTTCACTATCTGGAGCTGCCGCCATCATTGCCACAGGAGCGGCCGCAGAAACACCGAATTTTTCCTCCATTTCCTTAACTAGTTCAGACAGCTCAAGAACTGACATATTAGCTATAAACTCAATTACATCTTCTTTGGTAATATCTGCCATTTTATCTTTCCTCCGGTTTTTTAAAAATTATCTATACAGAAGGGGCATGGCGCACCGTGCCCCTACTATTATTTTTATGCAGCTTCTCTCTGCTCCTTTATTGCCTGCAAAACATTCAATAGGTTTACAGGTATATTATTAAGAGCCACAACAAGAGAAGTTGGAACCCCATTTAATACTGAAAGAAGCTTGCCCAGCAGTACTTCTTGAGAAGGAAGCTCCGACAGGGCATTGATTGCACTTAGATCCAGCACCTTACCATCCATTACACCGATCTTTATTTCAAGTTTTGCATTATCCTTTGCAAACTGCATCAAAACTTTTGCAGGAGCAACCGGATCATCATAACTTAAAGCAATCGCGATAGGACCTTTAAAATTTTCAGCAATCAACGATACATCAGTATCTTCCGAAGCTATAGCAAGAAGCGAATTTTTGACCACCTTATATTCAACATCAGCTTCTCTGAGCTTTCTGCGCAATTCATTAATAGTTGTTACATTAAGTCCTTTGTAATCAGTAATTATTAAAACTTTGGACTTCAATAATATTTCACGCAGATTTTCTACAATTTTTTTCTTTTCATCTATTTGCACGAATTTATTACACCCCCTTCCTCAAGCTGTAAAAAACCGGAGGCAACAACATTAGGGCTCGGTCAAAAATAAGTTGGCATTTTTGAATTCCGGATTCTACCAACTTGTTTTTGACCGAGCCCTTATCTCAAACCATCTCGGTAGGCCAGATATAGACTTTCAGATAAATAATTTCACTGCGTTATCAGTCGTCGACGTATAACTATTCTATCCTTGTGAAATTAATTGTCTGAAAGTCTATATACCGATTAAACACAAAAGTGTGCACCTACGGTCTTTGACAGTAATCTTATTAATTAGAAACGTGGACGAATTAACTTCCACAAGTATGCATCAAAGCTTCAGGCCACTTTTGCCCGATCTCAAAGCACAAAAATATTGAAATAGCTTGCTATTCCATCAACTTTTGTGATCTGAAATCGAACAAATCTGACCCAAATCTGTGCGCCTACTTGTGGAAGTTAATTCGTCCACGTTCCTTATGTTATTAATTCCTTTATACTTGCCGTATCTATCTTAATTCCTGGACCCATAGTAGTCGATATAGCGATACTCTTAATATAGGTACCTTTACTGGAGGCAGGCTTGAGGCGTAAAATTGTTTCTAAAAATGAAGTAAAATTCTGAACAATCTTATCTACGCCAAATGAAACCTTACCCATAGGAACATGAACTATACCTGCTTTTTCTACTCTGAAATCTATTTTACCTGACTTGAGATCATTAACCGCTCTCGCAATATCAAAAGTAACTGTTCCTGTTTTTGCATTAGGCATAAGTCCTCTTGGACCAAGAATTTTACCAATCTTTCCAACAGAGCCCATCATATCAGGTGTGGCAACGGCTTTATCAAAGCCTAACCATCCGCCTTTAATCCTCTCTATTAGATCATCATTGCCGACAAAATCAGCACCAGCATCAAGCGCTTCTTTTTCTTTCTCTCCTTTAGCAAATACCAAAACCTTGACTTCTTTTCCAAGGCCATTTGGTAAAACCACCGTCCCACGAATCATCTGATCCGCATGCCGTGGATCAACACCAAGGCGTACAGCTATATCAATGGTTTCATCAAATTTGGCATACGATAAATCTAAAGAACTTTTCACGGCTTCCGTATAATGGTATCTTATCTCGGCATTTCTTTGCTTTTTTGAGTTTAAGTATTTTTTACCCCGCTTTGGCATATTTTATAACTAACTCCTTTTCTATTTAGTGCCTGAACGAAAACTGCTATTTTCCCCAATTTCTGCTTCAGGCTCAGATTTTAATCCTCAAAATACTCAATGTATTCCTGCGGTTAAAATTTGAGCCTTCCTTGAATTTGGAAAAACTATCTAGTTTTCGTTCGGGCACTATTTAACCAATCTCTATTCCCATACTTCTGGCTGTTCCTTCAACTATCTTACAGGCAGCATTTAAATCATAAGCATTTAAATCAACCATTTTTTGCTTAGCTATTTCTTCAACCTGCTGTTTGGTAACCTTGCCTACTCTTTCACGCTTTGGATCGCCGGCCCCCTTCGCTATCTTTGCAGCTTTCTTTAATAGTACGGCTGCAGGCGGCGTCTTGGTAATAAAAGTAAACGTTCTATCCTGATATACAGTTATAACAACAGGTGTTATCATCCCCTCATCATTAGCTGTCCTGGCATTAAACGCCTTGCAAAAATCCATTATATTAACGCCCTGCTGCCCCAATGCAGGTCCGATCGGGGGAGAAGGATTAGCTTTACCAGCAACAACCTGTAATTTTATCTGCGCAATAACTTTTTTTGCCATTTGTGCTCTTTACTCCTAAGATAATTATTTTTATTAACTTCAGAGATCATGGTATTCATTTTAACTGTTTGATTATATTGGCTTTATTCTTCTCATCTTATTATGTGTATTTCATAAAAAATTAATACCCACTAAATCAATATATAGTATTGCATATAAACAGTAGCCACACTATATAGTAGTTAGTGCCGAACTACAAGAAATTTGTGTGTACATTTTAACTTGAGAAATAAGTCTATTTACCGTGATCTCTGAACTTCAGACCTGGCTACCAATGTAAGACGGGACAGCCTGTAAATTCAATCAGTTGGCAACCCCTTAGATTTTGCTTGATTGCGAAATTACCATAAAACCAAAATAGAGTAAAGTGTCCCGCTTTAAGTTGGTAGCCTCAGACCTCATTAAAATATATTTTTATATAGGCTCCAAACCTCCAAACCTCCAAACCTCTGAACCTCTGAACCTCCAAACCTCCAAACCTCTGAACCTCTGAACCTCTGAACCTCTGAACCTCTGAACCTCTGAACCATAACTACTAAGTGAAACCAGAGAATATTGTCCCAAAAATCCACCTTTAATCAACAAAAATTAACGAGGTCTAAACTTTACAGCTTTGCAACCTGAACAAATTCCAATTCTACCGGCGTTGAACGGCCAAATATAGTCACCAGAACTCTTATCTTACCTTTTTCGTGATTAACCACGTCCACTATTCCGTTAAAATTCGTAAAAGGTCCATCTATTACACGGATCTCATCTCCTGCCTCGAAAAAGAATTTTGGCTTTGGTTCCAGTCGACCGGCCTCCATTCTGCTTAAAATTTTTTCAGCTTCTTCATCGGAAAGAGGAGTCGGATTTTCTCTTCCCCCTAAAAATCCTGTAACCTTGGCTGTATCATTAACAATATGCCAGGTTTCATCATTAAGTACCATCTTAACCAAAATGTACCCAGGATAAAATTTGCGGGATGATTCCTTTCTCTTCCCCTTAACAAGTTCAACTATCTGCTCAGTTGGGACCAGCACCTTGCCGAATTTATCAGAATGAGGGGAGGAAGCTATTCGTTCTTCCAAAGCCATTTTGACTTTGGTTTCAAAACCCGAATAAACATGCACTATATACCATTTAATAGCCACTTTTTTCTCCTCATTCTATTTAGGACTGGCCAAAAATAACTTCACATTTTCGCATCTTAACCTTCAAGCCATTTTGGGCCAATCTTCAATCGCAAAGTATTCGAAATAGCTCATATTACTCAATCAGATCAACCAAACCTGACTCAAATTTTAAGCGCGAAAACGCAAACTTATTTTTGGGCGAATCCTTAGGAACGAAAACTAAAAAAATTTTCAAGTTCAAGGAAGGCGCAAAATTTAACCACAGGAATACAGTTTAGGAACGTGGACGAAATAACTTCCACAAGCAGGCGCACAGATTTGGATCGAATTTGTTCGGTCTCAGATCACAAAAGTTGAAGGAATAGCGAGCTATTTCAAAATTTTTGTGATCTGAGATCGGACAAAGGCGGCCTGAAGCTGTGATGCATAGTTGTGGAAGTTATTTCGTCCACGTTCCTTAGCTCATAGCTGATGGCACTTAAGCTCATAAGATAAATGGTATAACAGCTCAACACCTCAGCAGCTAACATAGCCTGACGCAGAAATTAGGAAAATTAGCTGTTTTCGTTCAGGCACTATTTAATGATCACACCTATTAAACTTGACAAACCGATATCAACTATCCCTAAAAAAAACGATATTATCATAACAAGACTTATAACCACCAGAGTGGAACCTATAGTTTGCTTGCGTGTGGGCCATGTCACCTTGTTAAGCTCAACCTTAACCTCCCGTAGGAACTGCAAAGGCTTTTGTAAAGGCCCAGCAACAAAAAGCCTGCCCAGAAAATTTTCTTCATGTTTCCTTGACTCAGACCTGGCTGTACTTGAGGATTTCTTCAGGGATAAAGTTTGTGCTTTTTTTATGCCCCCGACAGAATCTGATATTAAACCTGTCTTTGGGGAAGCAGCATCAATTCCTGCCTTAGATGATAATGCTCTATCGACACTTTGCTTTTTCTTTTTTTTGCCGGCAGATGTTTTCTTTCTTTGTAACCTTCCCATTATATACCCAAAAAGAACAAAATCTCAAAGTCGAATAAATTAAGGGCATCTTTCAACCCCAAGCTTCGAGATCTAATTATTTTTTAAATTTAATAAATATCTGGCAGGCCAGGAGGGATTCGAACCCCCAACACCCGGATTTGGAGTCCGACGCTCTACCGTTAGAGCTACTGGCCTGCATAATCCCTGAATTGAACGTGGACAAAATAACTTCCCCAACTATGCATCACAGCTTCAGATCGCCTTTGTCCGATCTCAGATCCCAAAAATATTGAAATAGCTCACTATTCATTCAACTTTTGTGATCTAAGATCGAACAAATTCGACCCAAATCTGTGCGTCTACTTGTGGAAGTTAATTCGTTCACATTCCTTAACATAAATTGTCAGGTTATAAAAATAATATTATCTATGACAAATTCGGATAAAGGTTTTATTTTGTTTCCTTATGCGAAGTATGTTTTCTACAAAACCTGCAATATTTATTGAATTCAAGCTTATCCGGTGTTGTCCGTTTATTTTTTGTTGTAGTGTAATTTCTTCTCTTGCATTCACTGCACGCGAGGGTAACAATTATTCTCACCAGCCTACTCCTTCGCTTTTATTCAATTATTTCGCTTACCACTCCAGCACCCACAGTACGACCGCCTTCCCTTATTGCAAACCTGAGCTCTTTCTCCATTGCTATCGGAGTTATCAGCTCCGCCGAAATCGTTACATT
>JABZFQ010000310.1 GCA_014237365.1 Desulfobacteraceae bacterium
GGGCCGGATTTTCCGGAGGTTCGAATCGTTTTGCACATTCCACCAATATTTCGCATATATCACAGAGCGGGGAACCATCCCCGAAAATCAATAACTTTGTTCTATTTTGGTTACACTCATTTCTAATCGCCTTTATGTTTCAATCAACCGTTAACTGTGAACTGTGAACCGTGAACGGTTACTATTATACGTTCTTTTATAAGGAATCCTATGACTTCGCAAACAGGAAGACCTACTACATTTGTGTAGGAGCCATTTATACTTTTTACAAGAAAAGTGCCAAGCCCCTGAATGGCATATGCCCCTGCTTTGTCAAAGGGCTCGTCCGTATTAATGTACCATTCTATTTCATCATTGGTCAGGTTCTTGAAAAGCACTTCAGTTATTATGGTTTCTGAAAAAAATCTATTCCTGGCTATGCAACATATTGAGTAACCTGTAAGAACTTGATGTATCTGCCCGCTGAGTCGTTTCAACATAACACGGGCTTCGGTTTTTGAAGATGGTTTGCCAAGTACAATACCGTCTATCAGGACAATGGTGTCAGCTCCAATAACCCAGCTTTCAGGATATTTTCTGGATATGTCATTTGCCTTTGCTTCAGCCAGATCTCTTACATAAATTTTAGGTTGTGATATAGGAATAGAGCTTTCATCAATACTGCTGGGAATAACAGTAAAAGAAAGACCAGCCTGCTTTAACAGATACTTTCGTCTAGGTGATTTGGAAGCAAGAATTATAAATTGATTATCTGACAACTTTTGCATGATGAATAATTATCAGATGCCATATGATTTGACAAGAGGAGAATCCTTGACGTTAAATTCTCTTTCCGTTTTTTTCTTGCATTTTTTCAGGTTTTCAATTATTAATTTTATTGCTGTTTGCAATCAAAATAGAAGCAAAGGTTTCAATCTGTGCCCGGGTGGCGGAATTGGTAGACGCAAGGGACTTAAAATCCCTCGGAGCATAGTCTCTGTACGAGTTCAAGTCTCGTCCCGGGCACCAATAAAAAACAGGCGCTTATACAAAACAGCCCTTAAGGAACGTGGACGAAATAACTTCCCCAAGTAGGCGCACAGATTTAGGCCGCCTACTTGGGGAAGTTATTTCGTCCACGTTCCTAATCTTCTTTGAGGCTAAAGATAGATTCATCATCTATTCTGGCTTTTTTTAAGTTTTCGCTTGCTCTGGTATAGAAACCAGGGTTAATTTCTATAGCTTTTTCAAAGCAAGTAATCGCCTTTTCAAACTTTCCTTCTTCTAAATAAATACATCCCAGGTTATTATAAGCTTGCGCCTCATTTCCTCCTTTTCTGAAAGCCTCCAATGCTTCCCTGTATCTCCCCAGTTTAGATAAAGCCATGCCCAGGTTGTTATAAGTCTTGTTTTTGGAATATTTTGTTTCTAATGCATTGTTAAATGCATTGATTGCTTTTTCGTAATCTCTCGCCAGAGAGTAAGACACGCCCAGATTATTGTACAAAAATCCTTTATCAGGCTTCATATTGATAGCTGCGTTATATTCATGAATGGCCATGTCATATTTTTTTTTGTAGTCATAGATAATACCCAAAGAATTGTGAGCTTTCCAAAGGTCAGGATCCCGTGCGATGGCATTTCGAAAATTCTTTTCCGCTTCGTCATATTTCTTCATTTGAAAGAAAGCCTGGCCCATCCCCTTGAAAGCTAAAGCATGCCACGGTTTTCTTTTAATGACCTTTTGAAATTCCTTGACAGCGTCTTCATTCAGGCCACCAATAACAAACAACAGACCCTTTTTATAAACAAGTTCGATATTGTCCGGGTCGAGTTGCAGAGATTTTTCGTATTGCGCGAAAGCCTTGTAAAGATTACCTCTGCCCAAAAAGACATCACCCGATTTTTCAAGTCCATCGCTTGTCATGTCAGCTTCATCGCTTGTCATGTCAGGCAAAGTTTTTGTATTTGCGAATTCGTGAAAATTTTTGTATTTGTTCCGTATCTGAAAATCCTGCTTCTGTGAGGCGCAACCTGATAAAATGCCGGCCATTACACCAAAGGCTACTATCAAGAAAAATATTTTGATGCGTATTGTTTTCATTCGGCAATCTTTTTTGTGTTTATGGTGTATCTTCTCAAAAAATCCTGAAAATCTATAACCACGATCCCTGTGAAGGGTTATATATTTTGTAACCGTTCACGGTTATCGGTTCACAGTTCACCGTTCACAGTTTTTTCAATGAACTATGCAATGATTGAAGCATGTTGGATATTGATTTCAACTCTTGAATTAATTCTTTAGGAACGTGGACGAAATAACTTGAGTGTAACCAAAATAGAACAATGCCATCTTGATGATGGTTCCCTATTATGTGATACAATTCGTTTTCAAATAACGTAGGGGCAACGCCTGTGGTTGCCCTTCCGCCCTGTGGTTGCATATTATCAGGGCAGGCAC
>JABZFQ010000093.1 GCA_014237365.1 Desulfobacteraceae bacterium
TGGTCACGGCATGCTCCCACTTCTTTCATATAGCCTCAAGGATTCCGTGCTTATTAAAATTTTTAATCTTATTTTTGGACTTGCCGTTGGAGGTATATTTTTTGCCCTGGGTTTTTGATAAAGGCGCAGAATTTTTGGGGACAGAATATGGTGAGGAGAAAAACTACAGCGAAGAGACGGCTCGTGCGATAGATGGTGAGGTAAAGGCAATTGTTCAGAGTAGTTATCAACGGGTTGAAGAACTTTTGCATAAGAACAGACCTGTTCTGGATATTTTGGCCTCTGAATTGGAGGAAAAGGAGGTCTTGTCCGGAGAAGAAGTGAAATCAATTATCGAAAAACCTCAAACTTGAATAGTAAATTGTGAAAAATCACATCAACTTTATGTTAAACTCATAACAGAAACTGAATTTGGCATATTGCTGCACACAAAGGCCTTTGCCGTAAAAAATTGACAGGCGGGATTTATTTGTGTCATAATTTATTGTCGCCTGGGGAGGGTGCAAAACATGGAGGTGATATTATGGAATTAGTACCTTGGAGACCGTTTGGAATGCTTAGTTCATCGCGTAAAGACCTGGACAGCCTTTTGAATCGTTTTTTTCGTGAAACGCCGTCTATAGGACCGTTTACAGAGGAATGGCTGCCTTCTGTGGATATCTCGGAGACTAAGAAAAACTTTATTTTGAAAGCCGAACTTCCAGGTCTGGATACAAAGGACGTAAGCGTGAGCCTGTCCGGAGACCTCCTTATTGTAAAAGGAGAGAAGAAAAGGGAAGAGGAAGAAAAGGACGAGCACCATCATTTTGTTGAGAGATACTCTGGATCATTCCAGCGTTCCTTTCAACTGCCGACATCCGTCAAGGGGGATAAGGTGGAGGCGGCCTTTGACAAAGGAGTTTTAAAAATAACCATACCAAAAGCAGAAGAAGCGGAAAAGAAGGAAATTGAAATCAAGGTTAAATAAATATTTATCCGCCCTCCCCGGGTTACCTAATTAGTTTCTTGTTGAGATTGCCGAAACTTGAAAAAGCAACTCCACGGGAAATTACAGTTAAGACAGGATAGATAATGCCTCGTGGAAAATATTATGGTGGTATTTACCAGGAGAAGTATGTGTCTAAAACATATTATATTGTTCTTGGAATAAGTAAGGGGGCAGATTTAAAAAAAATCAAGCGGGCATATAGGACAGTAGCCAAAAAATATCACCCTGATATAACACGCACAAAAGAGAGTGCGGAAAGATTCATAGAAATAAGGGAAGCTTATGAGACCTTAAGTGACGAAGCAAAACGAAAAGGATATGACAAAGAGATAGAGAAACAGGGATCAGCACTAAGAATTTCTAAAGTCTCTGAAATCATCGCAAGCAGGAGATCCCTTTTTGATGAAATGGATGCATTCTCCAAAAGAGGCTATAGAAGGATGTCTTTTCCCTCTTACAGTTCCTGTTGCTGAACTATGTCCAAGGTGTAGTAAGACGGGTTTTGGGGAAGATTTTTTCTGCCCGATTTGTTCGGGATATGGGAGAATACAATCGGAAAGGAAATTTTCCCTGAGCATACCACCGCGTGTAAAACATGGAACAAAGATAAGACTGTCAATGGAGGATATTGGTTTGAGAAACGTTTACTTGAATGTTATGGTTTCTATAGACCCCTCTTTAGAGGAAAAAGGATTAAAAGGAGGTGAGTAAAATGCCAAGAGGAAATGGAACAGGACCAAGAGGTCAGGGAACTGGAACAGGTAAAGGCACAGGGCAAGGTGGCAGTGGCCAGGGCCGAGGAGGAGGTTTCGCAGCAGGACCGGGCGGTTATTGCGTCTGTCCCGACTGTGGTGAAAGAGCACCCCATCAGTTGGGTAGCCCCTGTTATGAGCAGAAATGTCCTAAATGCGGCACCGCCATGACGAGGGAATAGAAGCTGTTTTAAAGTTCGTCCATTAAGGAAGCAGATTCCTTTGAAATTTGTCAAGGGATAGGGCTTTTTTTCTGGACAGGAGAGCCCCGTTGTTGAATAAAACAACACAGGTGCCCCTTTCAGGGTTCAGATTTGACGTGAACCACGTACATCTGAACCCTATAACCATTGAAAGGATTGAAAGGAGGAAAATTATGTTTGATATCATTAAAAAGGTCATGCTGACTGGAGTAGGATTGGCCGCCATGACCAGAGACAAGGTAGAAGAAGTGGCCAGGGATCTTGCAAAAAAGGGAAAGCTGACAGAGAAAGAGGGGAAAGAATTAGTTGATGATCTGTTGAAAAAGTCGGAGAAAGCCAAAGAGGATCTGAAGAAAGATATAGAAAAAGTGGTAAAGGATACCATGAAGAAGATGAACCTTGCCGGAGCGGAAGAATTGTCAAATCTGACGAAACGAATAAAGAAACTGGAGCAGGCTTTGAAAGAAAAAGGCTCACAGAGCTGATGTTATGTTTAAATACGGCTTTGGGGATCTGGTGGACATCCTGAAAATCGAACAGTATCTTGAAATCGGTCTTCAGATGATTTCCAGAAAACGACGTGAGCAGGTCGAAAAACTCAGCAGAGCGGAACGGGTACGGATGGTTATGGAAGAGCTTGGCCCGACTTTTGTTAAGTTGGGCCAGATACTTTCCACCCGTCCGGACCTGATTTCCGTAGAATTTATACAGGAACTTTCAAAACTCCAGGATAATGTCCCTTCATTTCCATATTCCGAAGCCAGGCAAATTATAGAATTCGAGCTTGGCAGACCGCTTAAAGATATATTCCAACACTTTGAGGATACACCCCTTGCCGCAGCCTCCATAGGCCAGGTTCACAGAGCACAGTTAAAGGACGGCGAGGAAGTGGTAGTCAAGGTTCAACGTCCCGGCATCCGCAAAACCATTGAAGTCGATCTGGAGATTATGCTTCATTTAGCTTCCCTTATGGAGCGGCATTTAAAGGAATTGCAGGTACACCGTCCTGTCAGGATTGTTCAGGAATTTGCCCGTACCCTGGAAAAAGAGATAGATTACACCATAGAAGCCTCACATATAGAAAGGTTTGCCCGCCAATCTGTAGATGATCCAACTGTCTATGTCCCCAAGGTTTTTCGGAATACAACAACAGAACGTGTACTTACCATGGAGTACATTGACGGAATTAAGGCATCCGAAATTGATAGTATTGAACGTGAAGGACTGGACAGAAAGATCATTACTGCGCGAGGGGCTGACCTGATTCTAAGGCAGATATTTGATTACGGTTTTTTCCATGCTGACCCCCATCCCGGAAACATCTTTGTCCTGCCGGACAATGTTATCTGCTATATTGATTTTGGCATGATGGGATCCATTGACCGGCAGGCCCGGGAAGAGTTCGCGGATTTTGTTTATACCGTCGTGATACAGCATGATGAATCCATGGCCACCCAGATGCTCCTTAAGCTCACTGAATATGATGAAAAACCGGATGTACGTGTTTTGGAAAGAGATTTGACGGATTTCATTGGGCAGTATCTTTATGTGCCGCTCAAAGACCTGCAAATGGAAAAACTCCTCCAGCAAATTCTGAAGATGATTTCCCGCCATCGCCTGCAGATACCGCAGAACCTTTTCCTTATGATGAAAGCATTGGCTACTGTGGAGGGAATTGGACTTTTGCTTGATCCTGATTTTGAAATGATTAAGCAAACCATCCCCTTTATCCGGCGAGTCAAGATAGCCCGTTATCATCCTAAACGCATGGCAGATGACATTGTCAGGTCCGGTGTCGAGTTTGTTCAACTCATGCAGGAAATCCCAGGAGAAACGCGTGAGATTCTGGAACAGATGAAGCAGGGCAAGATCAAGATGGAGTTTGAGCACCGGGGGCTTGAGCCGATGTTGTCCACCCATGACCAGATCAGCAATCGGATTGCTTTTGCTATTGTCATCGCA
>JABZFQ010000120.1 GCA_014237365.1 Desulfobacteraceae bacterium
TTTTCCGGAGGTTCGAATCGTTTTGCACATTCCACCAATATCTCGCATATATCACAGAGCGGGGAACCATCCCCGAAAATCAATAACTTTGTTCTATTTTGGTTACACTCATTTAATTTGATAGTACTGGCAAGCTGATAAGCTAATAAGCTCAATAGTTTATCAGCTCGCCCGAGGGGCGATAGGAGGTTGTGATGCTGGAAAATATTTCAAATTTTATTCTGCTGCGTAATATCCGGGCAAAGAGTTTGCAGAAACGTTTTTTCAACTGCATTGAATCTGAGTTTGCAGAAGAGTTCCTCGAACTGCTGCTGAAATTAATGAGCCTGGTTTTCTTTCTTAATAAAGACTTTAAAAGAAACATCGAAAACTTTAACGGCAGATATCTTTTTAAGAGCAGAGATAACAAGATTACAATGGCCGCTATTTTTCGAGACAACCAAATGAAAGTCTATGAAAAAGCTATAGACAGGACAAATATCACCGTGACGTTCTGCGATGGAAAGGCGCTTATGGACTATCTCCTTTCACCAAAACCAGACATCCTTGGTTCAATTCTGAGGCAGGATGTAACTATTGACGGCAATCTTAACTACCTTTATAAATTTGCTTATATGGCCAAGCATCTGCAATTAATGGTAGCAGGCAGGGCATGAACGAAAATGGAAAACCACTTCATGTCCAGCGCAGGCCCTTAATATTCGATATACATCACTTTGCCCTTGATGACGGGCCAGGTATAAGAAGCACCGTATTTATGAAAGGATGCCCTCTTTCCTGTCTCTGGTGCCATAACCCTGAGTCAATGAAGAGCGGCCGTGAAATTGCCTTTTATCCCAAACTTTGTATCAATTGCGGCGATTGCAAAACGGTTTGTCCGGAAAACGCTATAAGCCTCGAACACGTCGGCAGGATTATTCGTGACAGATGCACGGCCTGCGGCGTATGTGCTGAAGAGTGCCCGACAACAGCACTCAAGATTGTCGGCAAACACTATTCCGTCAGCAATTTGATTGAAATACTCCTGAGTGATCATATCTTTTATGAAACCTCAAAAGGAGGCGTAACATTTTCGGGCGGTGAACCAACGCTCTATATGGATTACGTTGGTGAAGTCATGAAGGAATTGAGGGCGAATAACGTCCACATTGCAATAGAGACGTCTGGGATGTTTAACCTTAATGAGTTTAAAACAAAACTTCTACCATATATTAACCTCATCTATTATGATATTAAACTATACGATCCTTGTAAACATGAACAGTATACGGGAAAAAGCAATAAACAGATACTGAGTAATCTTACCGATCTTGCAAAGGAGTCAAGCGTCAGAATCATACCAAGGATCCCCCTTGTGCCCAAAATTACTGCAACAACCGACAACCTGACTCAGATAGCTCGTTTCCTGAAAAGCTCAGGAATTACCACATGCGAATGCCTGCCTTACAATCCTGGCGGAATAGCAAAAAGAATAGCTATAGGGAAAGATATCCCTCCTGATGTTCCTCGAACCATGATGAAGATTGAGGAAGAAAAAAAGTTGGAAGAAATATTTGCCAGGTTGCAGAATTAAAAAGGAGGTATGTAACCGTTTCAAAAATTTTCAAAAATTCCTTGACAAACTTATCTTTAATAAATATTTTAATTTTTTTATTTAACGGCAAGTTTTCAGTCAACTTTAGTGTAGGAACGGAAACCTCAATTTTTTGTAGATTTTCGTTCAAGCGCTAGTTAATATAAATCCCCATATGGTATAATACCAAATGTGGGATTTTTTATTTTCAGTTTTTGTAATATTATCAATTTAGGATAAAAGCATTATGGAAAAGACTTCTGAAAAAGTTAGAAACATAGGAATCAGCGCACACATTGATTCAGGCAAAACCACACTTACCGAAAGGATTCTTTTTTACACCAAACGCATACATGCAATACATGATGTAAAAGGAAAAGATGGTATTGGTGCAACAATGGATTCCATGGAGCTTGAAAAGGAGCGCGGTATAACTATAGCTTCAGCGGCAACATATTGTGAATGGCAGGACCATGAGATTAATATTATTGATACCCCGGGGCATGTTGATTTTACAATAGAGGTGGAAAGAGCTTTAAAGGTCCTTGACGGTGCAATACTTGTTCTGTGTTCTGTGGGTGGTGTTCAGTCACAGTCCATTACTGTTGATCAGCAGATGAAGCGGTATAAAGTGCCTTGTCTGGCCTTTATCAATAAATGTGACAGGAGTGGAGCCAATCCTTTTCGTGTAATCGAACAGTTGAAGAACAAGCTTGGGCACAACGCAGTTGCCATGCAGATTCCAATAGGGCTTGAAGCGGATTTTGAAGGTGTGGTTGATCTGGTTTCTATGAAGGCTGTTTATTTTGATGGTACAAATGGAGAAAATATTCGTGTTGAAGATATTCCTGAGAACCTTTTGCCGGAAGCCGTTGGAAAGCATGAAGAACTGATTGATGTTGCTTCTATGTTTTCAGACGAATTGATGGAGGCTGCTCTTGAAGATAACGTTACGGATGAACTCCTTATTTCTGCAGTGCGAAGAGGTACAATTGCCCGCGAAATAACTCCTGTTTTTATAGGATCAGCATATAAAAATAAGGGGATTCAGCCGATTCTTGATGCAGTAACAAATTGTTTGCCCTGTCCATCAGAGATAGAAAATTATGCCCTTGATCTGAGCAATAATGAGGCTGAAGTAATTCTTTCCAATGATTCACAAAAACCGCTTGTTGCTTATGCTTTCAAGATAGAAGAAGGACAGTACGGGCAGCTTACCTATGTGCGTGTTTATCAGGGAGCGCTTGCAAAGGGAGATACAATTTTTAATGTCAGAACCGGAAAAAAGGTAAAAGTCGGCAGAGTTGCTCGTATGCATGCAAACCAGATGGAGGATATCGGAAAAATCTTGGCAGGATATATAGGGGCTCTTTTTGGTATTGATTGTGCTTCAGGCGATACTTTTGTGTCTAAAGACATTAATTTTACCATGACATCCATGTTTATACCTGAACCTGTTATTTCACTTGCCATTGTTCCTAAAGATAACACGGCTGAAATCAATATGTCCAAAGCCCTGAACCGTTTTTCCAAGGAAGATCCAACGTTTAAAACATATGTAAGCGAGGAAACGGGTGATACAATTATTTCAGGAATGGGAGAGCTGCACCTTGAAGTATATGTAGAAAGAATGCGTCGCGAGTACAACGCAGAAGTTATAACCGGGACTCCTAACGTCTCTTATAGAGAAACTATTACGAGACTGGCTGAATTCAACTATACACATAAAAAACAGACAGGTGGCGCCGGGCAGTTTGGCCGTGTAGCTGGTTATATGGAGCCGGTTATTGAAGAAGAATTTGTATTTGAAAACAAAATTACCGGTGGATCAATTCCAACACAGTTTATTTCTGCATGTGAAAAGGGATTCAGAAAATGTCTTGAAAAAGGGCCTAAAATGGAATTTCCAGTTACCGGTTTAAAAATTGTTATCAATGACGGACAATCTCATTCTGTTGATTCGTCAGAAATGGCATTTACGGCTGCTGCACGCGGGGCTTTTCTGGAAGGTTATGCAAAAGCCAAACCGGTAATTCATGAGCCTATAATGAAAGTCGTGGTTGAGACACCTAATGAATATCAGGGTGCTGTTATGGGTTCTCTTAATCAGAGGCGGGGAATAATTTTTGCTACTCAGGACGAAGGTTACATATGTGTTATCGAAGCTCATGTTCCTCTTGCTGAGATGTTTGGTTATTCCACTGTATTAAGATCGTTAACTCAAGGCAAAGCTCAGTTTACCATGGAATTTTGCATATATAAAAAGGTCCCCAATTCGGTTGCTGAAGAACTGGCAAAGAAGGCTAAGGAACGGGGGATGAAATAACTTCCCCAAGTAGGCGCACAGATTTGGGTCAGATTTGTTCGATTTCAGATCAAAAAAGTTGATGGAATAGCAAGCTATTTCAATATTTTTGTGATTTGAGATCGGGCAAAAATGGCCTGAAGCTGTGATGCATAGTTGTGGAAGTTAATTCGTCCACGTTCCTAAGCACCTTCCTTCGGCATTCGATATTAACATCAGTATGTTCAATAGCTAAAAATATCATCAATGATGTAACTTTTTTGTATTGCACCCGGTTGAAGGTGGATAGACTGAAGACTGAAAGTAGAAGGCTGTCATAGAGCTTCAGGCTGCGGTTTACGGTTGATCAAAACATAAAACTGTTAACTGTAAATCTACAACCGATAACTGTAAACTGTTACAAAGAAAGGAATTTTAATATGTTAAAAAATGAACTGATCTTCCGTAATCCTCTAAGGCTTATGGAGCATGAAACAGAGGATATTCTTCAGTCAGGAGGGTTTGGTGCTGTGCTGGCGCGAGCTGGTTTAGGTAAAACAGCGATTCTTGTGCAACTAGCCTTGGACAGTCTTCTGAGAAGCAGAAATGTTCTTCATATAAGTTTAGATGATTCAGTAAAAAAAGTTTGTTTGTGGTATGAAGAAGTGTTTCGAAATATTGCGGATCAATATAATATTGGCCAGATAGAGCACTTATGGGAATCTATAGTGTCTCACCGGCTTATAATGACATTTAAGGTAGATAGCTTTAGCGTACCGAAACTTGAGGAAAGGCTAACCGATCTGATAGAGCAAAACATTTTTTTACCGCAGGCAATTCTTATTGACGGCCTTCCGTTTGATAAAGACATAATAAAACCTTTAACGGAATTAAAAAAGCTTGCAGAAAGCCGTCTCATGCATGTCTGGTTTACAGTCCGGACACACCGTTATGATAAACCGGGTCCGGATGGTATGCCGGATTCTCTTTTGCATCTGGCTGATCTTTTTGATGTTATTATTCAGCTTCAGCCTGAAGGAAAAGAAATTCATGTTAAAGCATTAAAGGGAGGACCTGCGGCTTGTGATTATCCTGAATTGCTTTTAGATCCTTCTACCATGCTGATAAAAAAAGGATAGCCTTGTCAAATCCAGGTTATCATCACTGTTCCAATTACTATTGAAATTATTCCAAACAGCCTGTAAGTTTGATCCGAAGCTGTATTTAAATACCAGTTCCTGATATTATCAAAAGAATTTTTGGGATTAAAAAGAACAAAAAATCCTTTGCCTATTGCAATAATCCCAAGAACTACTATGAACCAGAAGCCTTGTGCATGAAATGCTGAAATAATAAGCAGAAGGCCTATTATAATTGCTGAAACCGAAATAATCTTTTCATAATTTTTAGTCAGCACGTTTTTAAGCAGATCTTTGCATTGTATGGTATAAAGAATAAAACATGAACCTGACGCTATCAAATAAAAACTGATAAGATAGAGAAACCATTTCATAGCCGATGCACTCCTTTCACGATTAACAGTTAACGGTTGATCAAAATATAACGCTGTGTTATATTTATGAAATTTCATTCAGCCTTTCAAGATGTTCCCTTACAGAACTCATCCCAGGATCCAAAGTCAGGGCTTTTTCGTACATCCCAATTGCCATGTAAAGGTCTCCTTTTTCACGGTAATTTGATCCAAGGCTGGCATAATCAATAGCTGAAAAAGGATCAATTTCAACAGCTATTTTAAGGTTTTCAATAGATTTATCATAGTCTTTAAGCTTGAAATAAGAAAAGCCGAGAGCGTTATAAACTTCTTTCACATTGCCTGCCGTTTCCTTAGCCTTTTCCAATTCGCCCACGGCCTGTTCATACTTTCCAAGGTTATTGAAACATGTTCCCATATAAATCAAAATTCTGATTTGGTCATCATGTTGGGGCTCGGATTGCAATGCCTTTGAAAATTCCTCAAGGGCTACGGCATAGTCTCCTGTTTCAAAATAACAAAGCCCTTTATAAAAGTGGAAAAAGTATTGACCTTGATATGACAACTCAACGCTGTTAAAGGCTTTAAGAGCTTGATCGTACTGCCCAATTTTTGTGTATCCAAGGCCAAGTCGGAAATAAACAGGATTGGTTTCTTCAATTGGAGAGAGGTTCAGGGATTGCTTAAAGTTTTTTATTGCCTGAAAATCGTCTTCTGAATCCTGGCGTAACATCCCAAAATGATAGAGCAAAGCTCCTATCTTTTGGTTCGTGTCAAGAGACTTGGGCAAATCTACAAAAGAATCAAGCACTTGTTCTCTGCATCCAAGGCAATCTCTTTTCAACTTATCTTGTTGATAATAATCAGCCAAAAGTTTTTCCAGGCTGTGCATTTCATAAATTTTTGCCATACCTTCATTTTTGAGAAATGCATCCATGCAACAGTAAACATTTCCATCTTGAGCTGAGATAATAAGCGAATCCGGACAAAATTTTGTCATAGACAAGTCGTTATTCTCTAACTTATCCAATGAATCATCAAGGATATCCTGACGAAATAAATTGCAAACCACGTCTGTCATCTCTCTGGAGTTTCCGATGCCGTAGTAAATCTTGTCCGTCAAAGACAGAAGCTTTTCATCTTGAGCCAGATTTAAAGTGTCCTTGTTCAGGTAAAGGCTGGACAACAAAAAAGAGTTTTTCAGCACATCAAGCAGGTCTATAAGTTGAATGGGCTTGATCTGGTCATCAGGAACAAGAACCGGCAGCAATATTAGCCTTGGCAATTCCTGGTGTCTGTAACCTTCCTGGTCAAATTTGTCAGTCGACTGTTTCAGGTATTTGTAACATAGTCTTATGTCATCCATGGCCGATGGGGGGGCAGGATGGACAATATGAACATAAAGCCTGGCAAAGAGGTGCTCGCTGAGAAACTTGTTGATGTTTTTCTGGATGCGTTCCACCTGGGGCATACTGGCAGGAAGATTTTCCGAAACAAGATAAATATTTGATGTCAGGTTAACATGTGAATACAGGAACGATAATGTCTGCAAAACCCATTCAAGATTTTTTTTATCGTGCTCGCCAAGTATTATATATATTTTCTTAAAGGCAGGCTTGATCATTGTTTTGTTGTTCCTTTAATCGACAATCGACAATCTTCAATATCTTATCATGACACAATTCGTTTCCCGCCATCCAGGGAATTGGCTTGCCACATTTGTTGAATTTTGTATAACTCACTGTGGCCCATGACATCGGTTTCGTACTGAGACCCAATAGACAGGTAGGCCGGCCGGTTGTTGTTTAACGGACGTATATTATACTCCTCGTAATGTCGAGCCATATGTGTACCAAAATAGATTTGCAATTGTTGGGAGTTTGTATTGCCCATTATTTTGACCTTGTTTTTCTTCACAAACTCAAGGGTTTTCACCGCATCCTCAAAGGTCTCATAAGGAAGGCCGTATATGGTAAAAAGTTCAACTTCTATGCCCTGATTCTGTGCAAGCCTAATTGCCTCGGCTACCTTTTCAGTAGTTATATGTTTACCCAGTTTTGACAGGACGCGCTCTGAGGCCGACTCAAGTCCAAAGGCAATGGTATTTACACCCGCCCTTTTCATTTTTTTCAGCAACTCCGGAGTTACAAGGTCTGCACGAGTCTGCAACCACATTTCAGACTCAAGACCTTGTTTTAAGATTCTATCAAGAATTTCTATAAGCCGTGACGGCTTATAAGAAATATTCGGATCAGCAAACCAAAATCTCTTTACACCTTTTTTTCTTATCCATCTAATTTCTTCAACAACTCTTTCAACGGAATGAAAGCTTATTTTGTGCTTGAAGGCATGAGGGGTGTAACAGTATATGCAGTGGTGTGGACATCCGCGAGAGGTCAGCATAATTGCTTCCCTCATGCGTGAGTAATCAAAAACGTCATTCAGATAGGCTGAGGGATAACGATCTAAATCGGTGTAGCCTTCAAGTTCCGGTGTATCAAAAACAGCATTATTTTCATCTTTGTAACTAACGCCGGAAAGATCCAAAAAGGGTGTTCCATTTTCAATAGCTCGTGCAATTCCCAGCAAAGTAATTTCGCCAGGAGATCGGCATATATAATCTACATCAGGTAGCTCTGCAAAAGCAGCAGAAGGCATGAAGGTCGCCTGAGGACCGCCAATAACAATCTTAATGTTATTATCAATTGATTTTATGAATTTGGCAAGTCCTGTTACATATAGCATAATTCTTTGATAGGCGGAAAACCCAATCAGGGAAGGTTTAAAGGTGCTGATAAGCTCGTGGAAAGCAGAATGTGATAAAGAGGTATTCTGTCCAATAAACAATATTTTTACACCAAAGCCTTTGGATTTGAGGAAGGACGCAATATATCCCAGTGAGACAGGTGTTGTTTCCTGTACAAAAGGGTTTATTTCAACCAGTAGAACATTCATAGAGAAAACTTTTATAGGAAACAGACAGGTTAATGTCAAGGTAAAACGTAAGGAACGTGGACGAATTAACTTCCCCAACTATGCATCACAGCTTCAGGCCGCCTTTATTTGATCTCAAATCCCAAAAATATTGAAATAGATAAGCTATTCCATCAACTTTTGTGATCTGAGATTGAACAAATCCGACCCAAATCTATGCGCCTACTTGGGGAAGTTATTTCGTCCACGTTCCTAACCTAAAATTAGCTTAGTTTATTTTAGCGTGCAACCTAATAAATTCTGCAAGTGTCGAGTTTGCCGCTTAAACTAACTTTGCTGGTGTTTAAGGATAATAGATAAGCGTATTAACATCAAAAATGAATATTCTTATATATAAGGACAGAAACTTTGTTTTGATTGATGAAAGCCACAATTTAAGACATCAGGATACACAAAGATACAAAGTGGTTCAGAATTTTCTTGCAGTAGCCGGCAAACGCTGCTGTTTTTTAACTGGAACGCCTCGCAACAAAAGTGCATGGGATCTTTATTATCAGATAAAACTTTTTCATCAGGATGACAAAACAGACCTGCCTGTTGATCCTCCGGACTTAAAAAGGTATTTTAAGCTTATTGAAAAGGGCGAGAAAAAACTTCCTGATTTGTTATCAAATATTCTTGTTCGACGAACCCGCAATCATATCCTGAGATGGTATGGTTTTGACTCAAAGACTCACCAGCCAATTGATCCATCAAAATTCCGGCAGTACGAAAACGGGCATAAACGCGCATATGTGCTCGTTGGCGGAAAGCATCAGTTTTTCCCCAATCGTGTGTTAAAAACCATTGAATACAGTATTGAAGATACTTATCAGGGTCTATATCAAGACTTGAGAAATTATCTTGGCAGATCAAGAAAAGGGAAACCAAAAAAGACAATAGGAAAAGAATTAACGTATGCGCGTTATGGACTATGGCATTATGTTAAAAAAGAAATGAAAAGAACCTTACAGCAGTTTGAAACGCGCTGGGATTAATTTGCGCGGCTTAATTCGTGTTCTTTTGTTTAAAAGGTTTGAATCAAGCGTATATGCCTTTAAGCAAACAGTAAAAAAACTGCTTCTATTACACCAGCGCTTCAGAGAAGCATTGGCTCAGGGTTTTGTCCCGGCAGGGGATGACGCGCGGGCTATTTTATATGAACCAAATCAAGCAGAAGAACAAGATCTGATGGATGCACTAAGGAAGGTTTCTGGAAAATATAATGTAGATGATTTTGAAATTGAAATCTTAAAGGAACACATTGAACATGATATCCAATTATTGAAGCAAATGCTTGCTTTGGTCGAACCTATAACGCCCGAAAAGGATGCTAAGCTTCAGACATTAATAAAAGAACTGGAAACTGATCTTTTAAAAGCAGGGAAGTGTTTAATTTTTACTCAATATGCTGACACAGCACGATATATTCATGAAAACTTAAACCCTGGTGGCAAGCAAAAAGATGTCGATGTAATATACAGTGGTGATAAGAGTAAGGCTCGAATTGTAGGCAGATTTTCTCCTAAAAGTAATCCTGAATATAAATTTCAGAAAGGTGAAGTTGAATTAAGCACACTTGTTTCAACTGATGTACTTGCCGAAGGGTTAAATCTTCAGGATTGTGACAAAATTATAAATTATGATCTTCACTGGAATCCAGTTAAGTTGATTCAGCGGTTTGGCAGAATTGACCGAATTGGCAGCAAAAATGATGTGATTTACGGATTTAATTTTTTGCCGGAAACAGGAATTGAAAAAAATTTGAACTTGCGGAAAAAACTTCAAAACCGAATCCAGGAAATTCACGATACTATTGGAGAAGACGCTACCATACTTGATAGTTCAGAGAAAATAAATCCGGAAGCAATGTATGCTATCTATGATAAGAAGGGCGACAGACAATTAAGCCTGTTTGATGACGATAAAGAGTACTATTTAGACTTAAATGAAGCAGAAGAAATTTTAAGACAGCTAAAAAGGGACAATCCCGGAGAATATGAACGGATTGCCAATCTGCGTGACGGTATCCGTACAGCCTGCCCTTCCAATCAAAAAAGTCTTTACGTATTCTGCCAGGCAGGACGGTATCAACAGTTGTTTCTAATGGAAGAAAACGGAAAAGAAATTTCAAGGGACATTCCACATCTTCTCGTAACAATTAAATGTGGCCCAATCCGGAAAGGTACAAAAGTTCCACCGGGGTATAATAAGTCCGTTATGCGAGTAAAACGAATATTTACAGAAGAAGTCAAGCATCGTCAGGCAGAGCGAAAACACACTCTTTCACTGACAGTAAGCCAAAGATATGTCCTTCGGGAATTGCGAATATTATTTGGCAGTGCAGAAGATGAGGATGTTATCGGAAGCGGGTTAATCGAAAACCCTGAGGCAGTTGAGGACTTTTTTACGGAATCTCTGATAAACGTACTTGGTGTTCAGATAACAAAAGACAAAAAAGCCAATGGATATATACTCTATACTGCAGACCTTCCGCCTTTTTTAAGAAGCGCACTTCCTCCGAATGGCAAATGCATTAAGGAACGTGGACGAATTAACTTCCACAAGTAGGCGCACAGATTTGGGTCAGATTTGTTCGATCTCAGATCACAAAAGTTGATGGAATAGCTTACCTATTTCAATATTTTTGTGATTTTCCTAAGCAGCGACACTGATCACGATCCTGCCAGGCCGGCAGTTATAAAATGCAGGGACGTTAAGATAAAAACAACGCTTTTACTTTTCAGGTTCAGAAAAGTCATGGGCGGAAAAAGATTCAAGGTTGTCGAGCCAGTCCTCCCAATGGATTTAATGGGAGTATATATTTTATTGCCGGACATGGGGAATTAAAAAACGGGACAAATTATGAAAAAACAGAAAGAAAATAATGTATCGTCAAGCCCTAACGACACTTATAAACAATTTTCCGAAAGTATCCGCAACCTTCTTGAAGAGGCTCGGAGATATGCCGCCAGGTCGATTAATGCCATACTTGCTGCCACGTACTGGGAAATCGGGCGGCGAGTTGTTGAATTTGAGCAGGAAGGAAAAGAGCGGGCGGAATATGGTAGCGCCTTGCTTCAGCGACTTTCAAAAGATTTGACAAAACGTTTCAGCAGGGGATTCGGTGTTGATAACCTCCAGAGGATGAGGACTTTTTACCTGGAATACAAACCAGAGACCATTTACGCGACACTGTCGCGTAAATCTAAGGAAGAAAATGTCTCGTCAGAAAAATACGCTACACTGTCGCGTATTTCTGTCGAACAAATTCGTCAGATAAAATCCAAAACAGCGTCTCGGATTTTCACACTGGAAGAGCTTGCCTCTGTTTTTCCTCTGCCGTGGTCCGCATATGTGCGACTGTTATCTGTCAAAAATGACCAGGCCCGAACGTTTTATGAAACCGAGGCTCTGCACGGTGGATGGTCGATACGCCAGTTAAACCGTCAGATATCATCTCAGTTTTATGAGCGTACACTTTTATCCCGCAATAAGGCCGCAATGCTTGAAAAAGGGAGCAAGCCGGAAAAAACTGATATCCTCAGGCCAGAGGAAGAGATAAAGGATCCGTTTGTCCTGGAATTTCTTGGATTAAAGGACGAATATTCGGAAAGCGATTTGGAAGAAGCGCTTATCCGCCATCTTGAAACATTCCTGCTTGAACTTGGCGGTGACTTTGCTTTTATTGCCCGTCAGAAACGATTGCGGATAGGCGGCAAATGGTATCGTGTTGACCTTGTTTTTTATCACAGGCGTCTTCGTTGTCTAGTGCTTATTGAACTTAAAACTGGAGAGTTTTCGCATGCTGATGCCGGACAGATGCACCTCTATTGTAACTATGCATCAGAGCGCTGGACCCATGAGGAAGAAAACCCGCCAGTTGGGCTGATTCTTTGCGCACAAAAAGATAATGCAGTGGCAAAATATGCCCTTGACGGTCTGCCGAACAAAGTCATTGCTTCAGAATATAAACTTGTTCTGCCTGATGAAAAGCAATTGGTGGATGAGATCATAAAAACACGCAGGATGATTGAAGACAGAAAACAATTAAAAAAGTAAACCGCTGTATATTTCGTGAACTATAGACTTTCAGATAATTAATTTCACAAGGCCAGAAGGAGGAAAGCGTATTAGTTATACGTCGACGACTGATAATGCAGTGAAATTAATTATCTGAAAGTCTATATGTGGATAAATTATTGAAATGAAATACACAAGCATACGCATAGAAGGCTCCATACTTTCTGCGGATATTCTTGACAAGATCGAGCAGGGAGATATTGGCAGTCAGCCCCCGCACAGCCAATCTTGACAGGTTCCCAATTCATGTTGTCGGATTTAATGACAGCCTTGATAAAAAGCGAACAGACAGTGGGCCCCGCATGTCACCACATGCCCTCTTGCAGGAATATATAAACCTTACCGAACACCTTTAGGAACGTGGACGAATTATGGGGTCCATTATAGATTATTTGATTTTCCACTCACCTTTCCTGCGTTATACCCCAAATCAGGATTCGCCTGCTATCTCCGGCTCAACAGGCGCTTCCGGTTCCACAATACTGCCGGCCGTTCCTGAAAGGGAAGAACCGCCGCTGTTGATCATCACCATTGGGGCATGAACAAACACACCACTGGAGTCGAGGGTAATAAAACTGCCGCCCACCTTCACGGTCTGGCCGCTAGTTCCCTCAATCACAATGTTGTCACCGGTGACATAGTAATCCTGGGTAACGTCTTCACTGAAATTTTTCTCAAAAACTTCGACCACGTCGTCCTGAACCTTGATTGATCGTGAGCCTGAAACCTCAATGGTCTCTTTTCCATTAATCTTAAGGTGTTGATCCCGATCAATCTCCTGTAATTTGTTTTGTTTGACGATGATGTGTTTGTCGCGTTCTACTGCCTCAAGTTTATCCCGTTTTACAACCAGATGCCGGTTGCTCCCGATCCATTCCCTGCGATTATTCTTGACCCTGAGATCTATGTTCTTTTCAGCATGGACAAATAGTTCTTCATCCCCTTTGGCGTCTTCAAACCGAATTTCGTTAAAGCCATCTCTTCCCAGGGAGCTGTTGGTCTTGATGGTACTTTTGGTCTTTTCATCGGGAAGGATATAGGGAGGCATGGTGTTAGCATTATAAACCCGTCCTGTGATAATCGGCTTGTCCGGGTCGCTTTCCAGAAAGTCGACAATTACTTCATGGCCGATGCGGGGTGTAAATATGCATCCGTAGTTGCCCCCTGCAAAGCTGCTCGCCACACGAATCCAGCAGGAGCTTTTCTCATTTTCCTCGCCCTCCCGATCCCAGTGGAACTGGACTTTAACCCTGCCATATTCATCCGTATAAATCTCCTCACCGTTAGGGCCTACTACTATAGCTGTTTGGGGCCCTTTTACAACGGGCTTTGGAGTTTTTCTGCCAGGCCTGAATGTCACTGAAGAAGGAATGCCGGCAAAATTGTTTACATAGCTAAAACCAGCGCTGGAATCGGCCAGCTCTTCAAGCGCTTGTGGCTGAGATCCTTTGTGGAGTATCTGTACAAGGAGATATTCCTGGTTGAAATTATCGCTTTCATGACCGGTCAGATTGAAGGTAAAACCGGGAGTAAACCGAGGACAAACGCTTTGCCCTTCTCCTTTGTCTTTAAACATTACTTTTTCCTGAAGACGAACCTGAGCCAGATTTTTTCCTGTGCCCTCATCAGAGTATTTCCCCGGATAATCGTATGCTTCTAACTTTTGAAACGAATCGGCTTCTTCCTGGGCAGTCAAATCAAGAGACGGCTTCCGAAAATTATAATCTTTAATAGTCACTTTGCCTGACCGTATTTGTCGGGATAAAATAAATTGATACACATGCTCTTCCTCCAGCACCATGCCATTGGGAGAATGGAACAAGACATCAGCCTCTCCGGCAATTGGCTGGTAGTTCACGAGGCCATCTCCAAAAACAAGGAGATGTTTGTCGTCGGCATGTTCAAAGAAATAAAAAATGCCTTCTTCTTCGAGAAGACGGGATATAAAGTTTAAATCCGTCTCACGATATTGAACGCAATATTCTCTGGGCTGATACTGATTTTGAAAACGAAACTCAAAACGCTCGGTCATTATACCGCCGTCTTGAAAAATCTGTTTTACAATATCCGGAACACTCTTGTTTTGAAAAATGCGACAGTCCTGCTCCAGAGAAAGGAGCCATACAGATGGCGACATCTTTGTCCGATAGAGGTAAAATCGGCCATTGCTGCCGGTCTGAATGAACTTGCCGATTATACCGTGAAAGTATCGGTCTTCTTCCTCGCCCAGAATGGTCAGAAGAGCTTCCTTGCCAACAACGTCGTCAAAGCTGATTTCATCTTCCGAGGCCAAAGAAAGATCAACTTCATAAAACGATGAAATACTTTCGTTTGCTGCAAAATCCACGACCTTAAATTCCGTGCCCGATACTTCAAACAGGAATTGAGCTGCACTTGCCTTGCCGGATAAAGCCATCCTTAACCTCCAAAATCTATCTTAAAAGACCCATCCTCATTAAGATTCAGATGAACTTTGGAAGGAATGGCACCTTCAGTCATCCTGGCCAGGATTTCTTGAGACATCCTGGGGAGTATGGTACCGTTCATGATGTAGTCAATATTCCTGGCTCCGGTTTCAACCTCTGTACAACGGTTAGCGATCTGGTCCACAACTTCAGGTGAATAGATGAGTTTCATCTTGTGAGTTTCTGACAGTCTCGTTGCCAGCTTGTCCAGCTTAAGCACAACGATATCTTTCATAATATCAGGATCAAGGATATAAAAAGGGACGATGATCGTACGGGCCAGCAGCGCCGGCTTAAAATGGTTGCTCAAAATCGGCCGTATGGCAGCCATCATTGTCTCAAGGGAAGGTCTTTCTCCGCTTGAACAGAGTTCGGTGATAACATCCGAAGATAGATTGCTGGTCAAAAAGAGTATAGTATTCTTAAAGTCGATAATTCGACCTTCTCCGTCAGAGAGAATCCCTTTATCAAAAACCTGATAGAAAAGGTTCAGGACTTCAAGATTGGCTTTTTCCACTTCATCTAAAAGCACCACAGAATAGGGCCGCTGGCGCACAGCTTCTGTCAGCACACCTCCCTCTCCATAACCAACATAACCGGGCGGCGAGCCGATTAACCGGCTAACGGTGTGTCTTTCCTGGAACTCACTCATATTGATCGAGACCATGAACCGCTCACCTCCAAACAGGAGGTCCGCCACTACAAGCCCGGTTTCGGTCTTGCCAACGCCGCTCGGTCCTACAAAAAGGAAGACACCAAGAGGCTGATTAGGATCTTTGAGCCCTGCCTTGGCAGCCTTGATGACCTGACCGATAGTTTCCATGGCCTCATTCTGGCCTTTGATTTTTTTTGAAAGATTCGATTCAAGATCAATGATGTTTTGAACTCCTTCCCGCATGACTTTACCCAAGGGAATCCCTGTCCAGTCAGAAACCACCTTGGCCACCACGTCAGGGTCGACTTCAATACGGATCAGGGGGGAATCTTCCTGAAGAATTTTGAGTTCACGGGAAATCTGTTTGATACTCCCTTTCAGTTCGCCCTCTTTCTCTTCTGAATCACCTTTTTCCTGCTCATTGAGTTCATAAAGCTCTTTTCTCAGCCCGATGAGCCTCCGGCCAAGCTCTTGTTCCTTTTGCCAACGATCCTTGAGTCCGCCCAGTTCTTGACTCAACTTTTCCAGTTCAGTGTTGATTTCACCCAGACGATCTTCATTAATCTTTATTCCGTGCATCTGATCACGTTCCAGCGCTTTTTTTTCCCGCCCAAGCGCCTGAATAGTACGCTCTTTGTCTTCAACCACACCAGGTTTTGCTGTAAGAAGAATTTTTACTCTGGCCGCACTCGTATCAAGAAGATCTACAGCCTTGTCCGGCAATTGACGCCCCGAAATATAGCGGCTTGAAAGCTCGACAGCGGCTGTAATGGCATCGTCGCGTACCACCACGCCGTGAGCCTTTTCGTATTTCTTCTTCAACCCCCGCAAAATCAGGACGGCTGTCTGTACCGAGGGTTCATCCAGCTTCACCAACTGGAAACGACGTGCCAGAGCAGCATCTTTTTCAAAATACTTTTTGTACTCTGACCACGTGGTAGCGGCAACCGTCCGCAGTTCCCCTCTTGCCAGAGCAGGCTTTAGCAGATTGGCGGCGTCACTTCCACCGGCCGCTCCACCAGTTCCTATGAGTGTGTGGGCTTCATCTATAAATAGAATGATCGGTTTTGGCGAGGCCTTGACCTCATTGATTACAGACTTTAAACGATTTTCGAACTCGCCTTTTATTCCGGCCCCGGCCTGAAGAAGCCCCATATCAAGTCCCAGGATAGAAACGTCTTCAAGGAGTTCGGGAACATCTCCTTCGACAACCCTCAATGCCAGGCCTTCGACGACCGCGGTCTTACCCACACCAGCTTCGCCAACTACAATCGGGTTATTTTTACGCCGCCTGGCCAGGATGTCTATCATCTGACGTATCTCCCGGTCACGGCCAAAAACAGGATCAATCTCGCCGGCCCCGGCTTTTTCTGTAAAATCTACGCAAAAGCGACCCAAAGCAGTGGCGTCACTTGGTGGGCCTGCTTCTTTTTCTCGCTTTTTAGCGGCAGACGGCTGTTCCGAAGATCCTTTTACAATGTTCCAGAACTGCGAAACAAAAGTCTCACGACTAATGGAACTCAAAAAATCTATATGACGTCCGGTAGCAAATTGGGTCGGCCTGTTCAAGAGGGCTAACAAAAGAGCGCCTGACCGGATACGGTTTTCGTCGAGATCGACTGAGGCAACCAGCCATCCCTCCTGAAACCACTCCATAAGGAGAGGTGAAAAAACAGGCCTGGCCGCGTTTCCAGTTCGGAATTCTTCAATGGTTTGATCGATCGCCTTTTTTATCCTGCCGGAATCAAGATCAAAATGACGAAAGATCACCGGAAGATCTGACAGGGGATCTTCCAGAACCTTGGCCAAAAAATGTTCCACAGTGACCTCATAATGAGTGCGGGAGACACAGAGACCCGCTGCTGCCTCGAGACTTTGTGTACAGTATGTGTTCAAACGATTCAAAAGCGATTTTATTTCAATTGTAATCATGTTTGACTCCTGGTTTCATTTAAAACCATCAAAAAATAACTCTTTTTTCCTCTAATTCATCACCCGAAAATATCCAAGTGGTCAAACCAAGCATTGACCACTCGGAAGCGCCAAGACAAACTGTTTTTGCCTGGCCTTTTGACAAGATAAGTTCCATGTCATATTCAAGTGGTTCCACTATGTACATTTTCGTTAGAAAAGAAAGCTTATTGTACCTGTCACTACCAGGAATAAACGTCCGAAAATTCTTTTGATCAAGCGGGCCGATCCGGAGACGAAACTTGCCCATCCGATCTTCGATTTCCTCTCCAACAAAGCTGTCCATGCCTAAAAACCCGGCAGAAATTCCAAGAAACAGCCTCTGATCATCGGGAATTTTTGCTTTTCTTTTAACACAGGGAATGATTTTTATGGGAATACCGTCCAGGGCATCTTGAAGCAAAGTTTTTAGCCCTAAAGCCGATCGCGGAAACTGCGTGAAAAGCCCGATATAGCGAATCAGGCGATATGAATCCGGAATATCCTCTCTTAACTCTTTTTCCCAAAGACCCAGAAGGCTAAACAGCCTTTCCAGGTGCTCTGGATTATTCTCTTCAACTATTTGCAGAAACTGACGATACTTGATACAGCATCTGTAAAAAAGCGAAAAAAGACGCTGATTGATGACATCTATAAAATCCCTGGCGACCGATTCATCTGCAGCCCCCTCGTCCATGAGATCTTCTGTATAGAAGGTTGGCAAAGGAGATGAAGACCCGTACAGTCCAAGAAAGGTAGCCGTGACCAGGAAACCGGCTCTTTCATCAACGCCCTGTTCTTCAATTCTGTCCACATCGGCAGCAGGGAAGGATAGAGAAAGTTTGGGTCTTACTCTGATATTGCCTGTTTCAATAAACGCCGATTCTTCAATTTTTGCCTCCTGTCGGCCCATGAGACGCAACAACCGCATTACCTGGAAGAACGAAAATGCATTCCCTTCTTTGAGCAGTTCCAACCTCAGGCTTGATTTTAGACTTGATTCTATATCAGGGGATGATCCCCTATTCTGGCTGGCCATTGGTAAAGGTCTCCCTTTAGAATCTCCTCGACAACAAGGTTGGTATAGGTATTGATAGAGGCATAAGAGCTCAAAAATTCATCCAGCACACATCCAAAAAGAAAAAGGTCTCCCTGGCCTGCGAAATGATCATTGCGAACCTTGATTCTGATCTCTTGTCCCCGCATCATGATTCCTGATACCAGCCTGTCAGAGCTTTTAGTCTCAACTTTTACAATGCCGGCAATCCGTTTTTGGTTGGCCAGAACAGATGTTCTGTCGCGGCTCTCTTCAAAAATGTAAGCTTCCAAAAGAGCCCGCAGATTTTCAGCTTTTGCCAGGGAAATGTAGTTTAAAGAAAGATGAGACAGCAAACGCCACAAAAGGTTTGTCCCCAGAGGGGGTAAAACACTTACAGTGGGGGAACGAATATTTGAAAATTCCACATATTCAGGGGAACTACTGGTTGGCAAGCATATGTCTCCTGATTGAAGACTTTCGGGCAAAGACCCATTGGTGCACAGAAGTCGAATAGAAAGGGTTTCTGACTCCGGCAGATCAGTCTCAGGAGGATAGGCTACCGATAAATAAATATTGGATCCGTGCAGAACAGGTGATTTTCTGAGGTTTACATGATAAACCTGACCCGATTTTGACTCAGAAGAAAACAATTCAAAAGGAGTGTAGATTCTTTCTTTTGCAGTACCCCTGACAAAACCAATAACTTTTTCAACTGAATAGACTTGATAATGAGAAATATTGGTCCCGGAAGGGCGTACCAGGTACTCTGTTCTTCTATGATCCAGGCGAATTGGGTCAGCATCGTGTGGAAAGATGTTGATCGCCGGAGTTGCATGAAGAACAAAATTTTCCGTTTTGATCTTAGGAGATGGAAAAGGAATATCTTTAAGTTCAAAACTGATCTCAAATCTGGCACCATCTCCTCTTTTTTGCCAACGCTTCCAGCCCATAAGATATAAAAAGAGAAACTTTTCAGGCAATATAAAATATTCCTGAAGAATCCGGTATCCCGGAAAAGAATGAGACGGATACGGAATAAGGCTGTCCTTATAAGCAAATCCCAGAGGTTTTAAATTTTCCGGACCAAGAAAACAAGAGCTGCCGCTATCAAGAGATGTAATTACAATCTGTTTCAAGTGGTGTTGTAAAAGGAAATAGAGATTTGTTGCGCTGGAATAGTCACCTGCAAGATAAAGACGCAAGGTCTCAGGCTGCCAGTCAGAAAGCGGCATTTCACGCAACTCCAACAGGAGCTTAATTGCGGGCGGGCGGCCTGAAAGCTCTACAAAAGAAGCTTTTAAGAGATTTAAGGGATGAACTTCCACATCGTAACAGGTTTTAAAAAGACAGGATGTCCCCTCAATCGGTACCGAGGCTATCTGAATTCCTGCTGGTATGGTCATAGACTGCTTAAGTGTCATCTTTGGACTGAAGTAAACAATTGTAGTGGAGGGGAGGGGCCGCGAATAGTGTGGCCAAATAAGTTGCATCAGCTCATGGATGATCTCCGGAAACTCATCATCTAGTTTCTGCCTCAAAAGGGCAGTCAGAAAAGCAACCCCTTCAAGGAGGCGCTCTACATCCGGATCGGCAGTGAGACCGCTTAACATAGGAGCCACAGCCGGATGGGCTTTGGAAAAATCCGCACCCAATTCTTTTAAATTAGCCAATTCATCTTGAAAGTAACGGTTAAACATAGGATTGTATTGTTTGGATTGGTTGTATTGTTTGGATTGGTTACATTAAATCAAGTAATTGAACCAATCCAAACAATCTTTAGCCCTTGATCATTATCTTTCCCTCAGAGCTTACGAAACTTTCAAATAATACGGGAATCTTTGTATCTTCGGTTAGTACTTTGGCGACAATCTGAAAATGGAGCGAAAGGAGATCTTCATCTTGATGAATAAATCTTATCCGAACATCCTTTAATCGGGGCTCGTATTTCTGGATCATCTGTCTGATAGATCTTTCAATTTCGCTTAAGGCTTCAGGGTATGAATACAAAAAATCGGTGAAGTCGGGCACACCATAATCTTTGGCAATCAGCACGCTCCCCTGTCTGGTGTTAAGAATCCGCTGCAAGTGCCTTAAAATAGAATCGACGATTCTTTTGGGATTTTCCCTTGCTCGCCTTGCAGGTTCCTTTTCCAAAAATTGAATTCGCTCAAGAAGCCTATCTTCCCCCATTAAACATCAATCCTTACATAGGAACTGTCCAGTCATCTTCAGACTCAATTCCATCCGGTTCCCACGTCCATTTAATCTTCTTGTAGGTAAATGAGACCTCTTCCATGTGCCTGTATGGTTCGTTTTCCGATAGGAAGGCTATCGGCATGTAGGGTTTTAATGCCACAACAATGGCATCCTCTAACGTATGGGTAAAATAGTGTTCCTCTGTTCCGGTTGGATCAATTCGGTACCACTTTATAGTAACATTTTTCATATGTTCACCAGTACAAAGAGCCTGATAAAGCTTGGGTGATGATTTGTCATACTCCTTGGTGATGGTTAATTGTCCATGAATCCTTTTTCCGCTGGGAAGACCCGATTGAGGATCTCTGGGGATATGGATATCATGACTCATCTGATACACGAGAATTGTACCCTCGCGTCCTTGCATTTCACATGATCCCTCAATTACACCCTGATTTTCTCCCTCAAGTTCTAAATGTGACGGCATTGACATGGCTGATTTCCCCCTTTTGATTTTTATTCTTTATCCAATTTACCCACAAGGGAGAGGGTGAAAAAGGCGCCCATATACTTAAAATGAGGTCTAACCTTAAGCCCTACCCGGTACCAACCGGGCTCTCCCTCAACATCCTCTACAGTAACTTGCGCCTTGCGGAGCGGTCTCCGGCTCCTTACTCCTGGCATCGGGTTGTCCATATCAGCAACGTACTGGCGAATCCAGTTGTTTAACTCCTTTTCCAAATCGACCCGTTCCTTCCAGGTTCCAATATTTTCCCTTTGGATAACCTTAAGGTAGTGAGCTAAACGGTTGACGATGAACATATACGGCATTTGCAAACCCAGCTTGTAGTTGAGTTCCGCTTCTTTGCCTTCTTTGCTAATTCCAAAAAATTTGGGTTTCTGAACAGAGTTGGCTGAAAAGAATGCGGCATTATCGCTTCCCTTCCGCATGGTTAAGCCGATAAAACCCTCTTCAGCCAGTTCAAATTCTCTCCGTTCCGAGACAAGTATCTCTGTTGGAATTTTTGTTTGAATAGCGCCCATAGCTTCAAACTGGTGAAGCGGAAGATCCTCTACCGCCCCTCCACCCATAGGCCCTATAATGTTGGCACACCATCTATATTTCGCAAAACTATCAGTAAGTCTGGAACCAAATGTAAAGGCTGCATTTCCCCACAGATAATGTTTATGATTGGCAGAGACATTCTCCTGATAGTTAAAGGCCTTCACTGGCTGTGTGTCAGGCCCATAGGGCAAACGAAGCAGAAATCTCGGCAGAGTAAGCCCCAAATAGCGGGCATCTTCGGACTCTCTAAAGGATTGCCATTTGACATGCTGGGGTCCTTCAAAAACAGACTTTAAATCCTTGAGTTGCGGCAGGCCTGTAAAATTATCAAGCCCGAAAAAGGAAGGTCCCGCAGCCGCAACAAACGGCGCGTGAGACATGGCAGCTACGCTGGCCACATATTGCATGAGTTTAACATCCTGAGGGCCTGGTCCAAAATCGTAGTTACCAATTATGGCTGCATATGGCTGACCGCCAAACTGACCATACTCTGCCGTATAAGCAATCTTGTAAAGACCCGACTTGGGTACTTCCGGCGCATCCTCAAAATCGTCTAACAGACTATCTTTACTTACATTGAGGATTTCTACTTTTATGTTTTCCCTGAAATCGGTTTTATCTACCAGATACTTTAAGGAACGCCAGCCAGACTCAAGCTTCTGAATATCTGGATGGTGCAAAATGGCATCCAATTGTAGACTGAGCTTATTGTCAATTTCCGCGATCATTTCATCCACAACCGCCTTGGTGACTTTGTCCACCATCCGTCCAGGTTCAATGAGTTGAGCGATTAAGGCCTCCACGCCCTTTTTCGCTATGGTATACGCCTCATCCGTTGGCTGGAGCTTGGTAAACTGAACAATCTCGTCTATCAGAGAAGGCTGCTCTATGGTTTGCTCTTCGCCTGAGACAGCTCGTTCTTGTTCCTCGGCCATTTGATCCTCCCCTTCTTACTTTTCTATTCCGAGTTCTTTTAAAAGTTGATCATGACTTGCTTCATCCTTGACAAGTTCCAGAATCTGTTTTCTAAATTCAGGAATATTGCTTAGCGGCCCTTTAAGAACTCCCAGGGCATTTCTGAGTTCTAGAAGACGATTTAATTCAGGTGTGTTTTTTACAATTGCCTCTGGACCAAAGTCTTTTAAAGATTTGAAATTGAGTGCGACGCTCATCTCTTCGTCGGGCTCACCCGAAAGTTTGTTGGGAACAGTAATGCTCAAGTTGATATTCTGAGCTTTAAGCACCTCGTTGAAGTTATCTTTATCTATGTTAATAGGCTCGCGTTCTTCAACTAGGCGATCATCTGGTTTCAACGTAAAATCCCCCATGACCAACAACTTGAGCGGAAGTTCAACCTCTTCCTGTGCATCACCCGTAGCCGGACGATAGACAATATTTACCCTTTCTTTTGGGGCAACAGATGCTTCTTTAGCCATAATCTTTCCTCTTTTTATTATTTATAATTTTATTATTACATTACCATATAAATAGCAACTTATGGAGTTAAATTAATTAGGAACGTGGACGAAATAACTTCACCAAAATCTATCGTTTTTTTAGCCGTAACGCCTCAGCCGGATCAAGCCTTGCGATCCGGTTGAGAGTATCAACGGCTCTGGTTTTGAAAGTTTTATCAGAATAGGTGTTAAATCCAGCCCAGACTGCCTTAAATCCCTTCAAAGCCAACTCAGGGTCCCATTTTTCGAGTCGATACATCTCAATATCTTGAAGAATTTGTTCGAAATGAGGCACGGCTAATTCTGCCTGTTTAGAACTTACTATTATTTGAGACAGGGCCAAACGCCACAGTAGAGTCTCTCTTTGGGAAAAGCTGTTCCGTATTTTTTGCTGGATAGATTCAACAGACTCAACTAGTTTCTTCTTTTTTGCAAGGTCTTGAGCTTTCTGAATCGTTTCTGCCATCTGATTTTCAACCTGTGCGTTTGAAGCCGATTTCGAGATGTCAATCGGTTCAGCCATAACAGCGATGGTTCCCAAAGCAATACTTTTCATCCACTGCTTTGTCTCAGTGTCCGCACAAGGAGACCCGTCTGAGAATAATAAGTCGTTCAAACCAGGGAGACGGTGGGCCCAAAAGGCCGTTTCCTGGCAAACCGCATCAAGAGCTTTTTGATATCGGTCTCCCAGTTCGGCAAGAGCTTCCGCCACCAGGCGATTCAGATCAAGCCAAAAAATGAATTGAGAGAGCTTTTGTTCAGCAGATTTGAGCAAGGCTTTCCAATCTCCCTTTTTTCTTAGATCATTAAAAAGCTTACGGGCATGGGTGGCGGGAGGCGGAATTCTGGTCCGTCCGTTTATCACCGGTGGAAGAACATCCACCGGTGTCCACACGGCTATCCTGGCATACCGATAGACCTGAGGACTCGCAGGATCTATTCCCCAACAAAAGACTGCTACCTGATTTATCTTTTGAAGTCCGACGCGTAATATCCTTTGACTCTCTTTTTCAGAAACGATATCTTCTGCCTGCGAGAGAGGAACTTTTTTTTGTAATTTCTCAGGCTTTAGCTCTGGTGGCACTTTTGGCTCAGGTTTTTCTTCAGATGGTGATGGAATGGTCTCAAATAATCTTTGAACCCCTCTGACAGAGGGAGGCTTCTGCAACTTTTCATTCAGGAGTTTATCAATTTGTTCCAGATTTTCCTTTAGTTGCTCAACTTTTTCAGGCGAGACAGAATTCAGATTCAATTGTTTCAGAGCCGACTCTGTTTTTTCAAGCCACCACTCAATGGCTCCCCGCCGCCCTCTCATCCGCTTTTTGGGGGGGTAAAGATCTTCCCAAAATTGCTCCAAAAGATCATGATATAGTCTTAAACCAATGGCCAACCCCTCTATTTCATTCGTATGAATCTGAGCTACGGATAGATAGCTGGCTACTAAAATATCCTTTGACTTTTTAGCCAGAATTGTTGAAGCGAGTATAGTTACCTTTTTCCAGTCAATGCCACCGGTTGCCGAGGGTGATGAGAGCTTATCAATTTCAGCTTGAAGCTCTTCAAACTCGGGTTCATACCTGACATCTGAGCCAGTTGGTTGATTCGGATTAATCGGTTCCTTACCCAGTAAACAAATATCCATTTTCTGTAACTTTCATAGAGATTAACAATTCTATAAATCTTCAATTTTCAGTCTTCAATTCCGACCACAACCGGACAAAATCAGCCGGCAATAAAGGCCTTTTAAAGACTGCTAAATAAATATCATCCAAAGTTCCGCACGCGATGATGAAGAATAAAACCGTATTGATCTTTGACAATACAGACCTTTAATCCAAGTTCCTGTGATACTCCGGCTTTGCCTTTAACAATCCACTCGGTGTGTTCTTGAAAGATTGAAAAGACTTTTTCATGATGGGGAATTGTCTCTCCTTTAACAACTCTTCTGTTAATCTGGTCTATCTGCCTTTCGGCATGAGCTATATATTTTTCAATCTCTTGAATTTTTAATTGTGCCATAATATCAGATGGGTCTATCGTGGCAATGCTTTCTTTTGCCCTGTCAAGAAAAAACCGAACAAACTCAAGATAGGCTAAATGAGCATCAATGATAAGTTGATTTCTTTCAGCTTTTTTCTTTTCATTTGAGTGTAAGGAATGTGGACAAAATAACTTCCCCAACTATGCATCACAGCTTCAGGCCGCCTTTGTTTGATCTAGGATCACAAAATTATTGAAATAGCTCGCTATTTCTTCAACTTTTGTGATCTGAGATCGAACAAATTCGACCCAAATCTGTGCGCCTACTTGTGGAAGTTAATTCGTCCACGTTCCTTACAAGTTCTCGTTTGCCGTCATAGCATACATATTGTTTATAAACTGTGCTGTTTCCCACGATAGTCTTCAAAATTCATTCAAAAGAAGTTGAGATGTGATTCACTATTCCCCTGTTAGTTTTTTGTATTCAGCCATTTAAGGTTTCAGGTTCATGGATCGAAGTCATAAACACTCACCGAGTGCGCGATTGTTATGCTTCCTATCGTTGTCTTATCCATAATGCCTCTATTTAATGGCATAGGCTTTATCATGAGGGCCAACTGTCAAAAATAGAATGGGCATTATCAGGCAGATTGTCACAAAAACAATATTTGCATTGAGAAATATGTCGACATTCTTCACAGATCACAAAGATGATTCGAAAATTTCTATCAATATGAGCACTTCGACATCCTTTCAAATTCAGTTTGCCACTAATATCACCAAGAAATTCTGTATGAAAGTACGGATCATCCATCACTCGGTCCACACATCGTTTGATCCGTTGTTTTAGCGAGCTGTACCGTTTTAGATTTCGAGTAAATTGCTTTTCATATTTCGCAATATACTCACTCATTCCACACCTCATCATGCGGCAAGAGTTCGATGTCATGGAAAGCTTTTCGTTGAGCAATCTCTTCCATGTCTTTGTACAATGGCATATCCGGACTGAGAAAAAAAATATTTGAGGTTTGTTGAATGACCTTAAATAATTCTTCCCGAATTATTCTTCGAATAAGCGGTTCTAAAACCTGTTGGAGTTCATTAGCACCTATAGTAATTTGTTGCGGTGTATTCATGATGTCATCTCTCAATATCTCTTTATACAAAGCGTTTAAAGATGATGATAGCTGCAAAGGCATCGAAATCTCGTGGTGTGTCCGCTGACACAATTTCCCTCAAAAATTCCTCAATCCTTCGCAATTTTTTTCAACTAAGGAACGTGGACGAATTAACTTCCCCAAGTAGGCGCACAGATTTGGGTCGAATTTGTTTGATCTCAGATCACAAAAGTTGATGGAATAGCGAGCTATTTCAATATTTTTGGGATTTGAGGTCCATGTTCCTAAATACTTGCCTATTATACCTGCCCATTCCCGATACAAACTTGTATGTATTGTAATTCGTTATTGTTTGCTCCCTAAACTTGCGGTAAATAACCATATCTCGTACGAGTAGTCGAACAGAGTGCTTCATAACCTGGTGTCTTAGAAAAACGGAAGCAGAATTCAACAAGACAAGATCGACTTCTTTTTTTGTATAATCAGACAATTCATTTATCAAATAAAGAAAATCAAGGCCGGATAAAGGCTGTTTGAAAAAAAGCGCAATATCCAAATCGCTTGAAGCGCGCTGGCATGCCTTTGCATGGGATCCAAAAAGAAGCGCAAACATAATATTGGGATATTCCCTCAATTTTTCTTTCAGTTGTTCAACAACTTCGGGCATTGTAAGTTCTCCACTTGTTGTATGTACAGCCATGTGTTTGAATCCTGTCAGGCTTTTTAGTTAGCGCCCTTTGGGCGAGCGGTTGAGTTGTTATTATAAAATATTTTTCGACGTTGTCCGGCTTCCCTTACTTATTATATGATTCAAGGAGTCATGGACGTCACCATCTTTCCAAAAGAAAAACAGAAACGTTGTAAGGAACGTGGACGAATTAACTTCCACAACTATGCATCACAGCTTCAGGCCATTTTTGCCCGATCTCAAATCACAAAAATATTGAAATAGCTTGCTATTCCATCAACTTTTGTGATCTATGGGTTTGATAAAGATCGTTTCACATAAAAATAGCTATTTTTTTCTTTAACTGCAAGCTAAAGTTGACAGAATACATTCAAGTGCCTTGTGCCGAACCAGCCCGACAGGCTGTATGAAGCAGCAAAGGGGTATAGTATCAAACTTTGATTGTTTCATTTAGTTTTTTATAAATCCTCTTGATCCCACAATCGTCACTTGTTTTTAATTGCGCTTCAACATGACTGATTCTCCGGCTAACCGATGAATAGGTAATATTGAACAATTCCCCAATTTTTTGATTACTGCATCTGCCTGTCTTCCATAAAAAATATAAAATGGCATCTCGCTTATCACGGTTATTTTCTAAAAGTCGTTTGGACTCTCTAAAAAAATCAATATTACAATCAAGCAGCCTGGCGGCCTTTTCAATTAGCGCCTGTTGATCCTCATCTTTTAAAAGTTGATTTAATTGCGGCAGTTCTCCGTTTTTGTTTAATGATAAGTATGTATCCTTGATATATTCCAAGAACTCACGTGAACCGTAAATCAAACCAAATTTAACGTCTTCCCATAAACTCTCTTTTTCATCGGAATACCTCTGAACTTTGTTGCGGTAAGCTCTCTGTTTATCTTTTGTTGCACGTACCTGTGAAAAGATAGGCCCGGTTTTCAACCACTCAGGCGGCTTCTTCTTATAGGCATAAAACCGGTAACTACTCCATTTATAGTTCACCAAACGCTCTACAATTCTTGCCCTCAATGGATTGCGATGTATATAACATGAGAGTCTCAGCAAGTAAGCATCATTTTCAACAATTATGCTCTTAAACCGTCCCTGAAACAAATGGCCGCTTTGCAAATTTCTCAGATTAAACCGGCGGGTGTATCGTGTTCCCAGCCATTGCATGCTCTTTGAAAGATTGGGTCTCATTGTCCGCAACAGGAGATGATAATGATTGTCCATCAAAACATAAGCATAAATTTCAACCTCAAATCTTTTTGACATATCTGCCAGGATGTATAAAAAATCCTGTCGATCCTCATCACTGTGAAATATGTTGCTCTGATTATTTCCTCGTGAAAGAATATGATAATATGCCCCTTCAAATTCTATTCTCAGTTGTCGTGCCATATACTAAAATTTTTTTATTTTTTTTATGGGTCTATCCGGATTTCCCAACACTAATTTAACCAATAATTACTACCAATTGAAGAATACCAGCAGAAAATCAATCTGTGCGAGAATGGGCCACCATTAAGCTCGTCGGAGCACAGGTTGATTTTTCTGCGGGTTTCAAGGTGAATCTTTTGCACCCGAAAATATTGAACAAAAATTAACAGAATTCCGCTCATTTGAAATCCGGCTAAAAGGCAGAACAGGCCTGATATT
>JABZFQ010000370.1 GCA_014237365.1 Desulfobacteraceae bacterium
ATTGGTGGAATGTGCAAAACGATTCGAACCTCCGGAAAATCCGGCCCAATGTATTCGGCAATATCCCGTAGGGGCAGGCCCCTGTGCCTGCCCTGATAATATGCAACCACAGGGCGGAATATGCAACCACAGGCGTTTCCCCTACGTTATTTGAAAACGAATTGTATCACATAATAGGGAACCATCATCAAGATGGCATTGTTTTATTTTGGTTACACTCAAGTTAAATTACGGTCGGAGCAGTCCAAACGATCGCTGGATCATCTTGTTTGATCCGGAGGAAAGTCCGAACACCGCAGGGCAGGGTGCTTCATAACGTGAAGTCGCGGCAACGTGAAGGAAAGTGCAACAGAAAGTATACCGCCCGTCACCTGATTTTTATTGTATGACGGGTAAGGGTGAAAAGGTGCGGTAAGAGCGCACCAGTTCTCCGGGTGACCGGGGAAGCTTGGTAAACCCCACCTGGTGCAAGACCAAATAGAGGAGTGTTTGAGGGTAGCCCGTCCGAGCTCCCGGGTAGGTCGCAAGAGGTGCCGGGCAACCGGCACCCATAGATGAATGATCGTTGCCCTGTTGGGGGTAATCCTTGCAGGGAACAGAATTCGGCTTATGGACTGTTCCGGCCGTTAACTCCCAGAAATATTGAGAAAGTGAGAAGGTGAGAAAGTGAGAAGGTGAGAAGGTGTGCAAAGTCCAGCAATTCCCGCTCTAAAACGACTTAACATGTTGAAATTACTGCATTTTGTCTAAATGAGTTTACGAAACTAACATCTAACATATTGATATTGTTCGTTTTTTTGTAAGTATGTTTTTGTTGTAATATCAAGTGGTTACAGTTTTCGTCGTAAACTATTTTTGGTCATTTGTAATGATTTTAATAGGTTAAGTCGTTTTAGAGCGGGAATTGCTGTGCAAAGTCACACATTAATATATACCTCGAAAGGCCATAACTTGCGATTTTTTGCTGGACATGAACATCAATAGCTGTGTTCCGCTTCCAGTTGGTAGCCGATGCGGAAACTGGTGAGGTGAAAACTATGCTGCAGATTGAAGAACTTAAGGTGGAAGTCGGGAATAAAACCATACTTAAAAATGTTAATATGGAAATCCCGAAAGGAGAAACCCATATACTTTTCGGTCCAAACGGGTCAGGGAAGACCAGTTTGATGATGACCTTGATGGGATTTTCAGGCTATAATGTTACTCATGGGAAAATTACATTCAAAGGTGAAGACATCACGTACATGCCTATTCACGAGCGTGCAAGACTCGGTATCGGTGTGTCATTCCAGAGGCCTCCGACTATTAACGGCTTAAAAACAAGGTCTATAGTTGAAATATGCGGTGGCGGTCGGCCTGTTGATATAGAAGAGCTTTCCAAACAGCTTAAGTTTTCTGATTTTTTAGATCGAGATGTAAATCATAATTTTTCTGGCGGAGAAATTAAACGTTCCGAGCTGCTCCAGCTCACGGCGCAGCAACCCGACCTTGTACTGCTGGATGAACCTGAATCAGGTGTTGACCTTGAAAGCATTGTCCTTATTGGTGATACTATAAATTCTCTTTTGCAAAGGGGAATTAAATGCCCCAAGGAACGGCCTCATAAAAACATTGTGGAAGAAAGGACTAAATCCGCACTGGTTATTACGCATACCGGCCATATCCTTGATTATATAACGGCTGACAAGGGGCAGGTACTTTATAACGGTGTTCTTTGCTGTTCAAGAAATGCAAGGGAAATTTTAAATTGGATTAGAGAATACGGCTATGAGGAGTGTGTAAGATGCACGATATAGATAATGAGTTGGAAGTTAATCTTGATAACTATCAGAATGAAACACAAGAACACGAATATATTAATGAGTTGGCCCGGATTGATTCTTCCGACGCAGATAAGCTTTTGGATGTCGGCGTTGATACTAAAGAAACAGATCGCGCAGGCACATTTATACAGAAGGACAGGTCTGTTATACACTGCAAAACCAAATTGGACGGCGTTGAGGTAATGGGTATATCCAAGGCAGTAGAAAAACATGAATGGCTTGCCGATTATATGTGGAAAAGCATTTCTCCCGACACCGACAAGTTTACAGCCCAGGCTAAGGAGAATCCTCACGAGGGTTACTATATTCGATCACTCCCGGGCGTTAAGACAGAGCATCCAATACAATCATGCCTTTATATAGCTAAAAATAATTTTTCGCAAAACGTTCATAATGTCGTAATAGCAGAAGAAGGTTCGGAGCTTCATATTATAACAGGGTGTGCAACAGCTCCACATCTAATATCAGGTTTGCATGTCGGTGTATCTGAATTTTACGTAAAAAAAGGCGCAAAACTTATATTTACCATGATTCATGACTGGGGTGAAGAGATAAATGTCCGACCTAGAACAGTTATAAATGTTGATGAAGGTGGGCTTATTGTTTCTAACTATATATCTTTAAGGCCAGTCGGTTCTCTTCAGATGTACCCTACGACATATCTTAATGGCAAAGGAGCCATTGCTCGTTTCAACAGCATTCTGGTTGCCAGTAAGGGCAGTTTTCTGGATGTGGGATCAAAAATTGTATTAAACGCACCTGATTCACGTGCAGAGATAATATCGCGTGCAATTACGACCGGCGGGACAATTATTGCACGGGGAAACCTGATTGGAAAAGTCGCGGGTATAAAAGCACACCTTGAATGTAAGGGCCTGATAATAAATGATGGGCTTATGCATGCAATACCTGAGATTCAGGGATATGTGCCAAATGTTGAAATGTCTCATGAAGCAGCGGTAGGCAAAATTGATCAGCATGAAATTGAGTATCTCATGGCAAGGGGGCTTGATGAGGATGAAGCAGTATCGACAATTGTTCGCGGATTTTTGAATGTAGATATTGAAGGACTGCCGGAAAACTTAAAAAATAAACTTGATAAGATTATTTCTGAAACCCAGAAAGATATGATGTGAAATGCAGGGATCAGGGATCAGGGGAGCTAAGTTAATTGCAGGGAGTATTAAAAAATTTTTCTTTTGATGAAAAAATCAGGATATTTTCTTATGATTATCTCAGATGTTGTGTTTACGTCTCAAATCTTGAGCAAGATAGTATTTTTTTTACAAAAAAGCTCTTTTCGAGACTAATAGCATCATCTCAGATCCTGGAAGATTTTCTTGATTATCACGGGGCAAAAAACAACAAGAACTGGTATTATTATAGAGAGCTGTCTGCTGCTGTCAGGCATTTGAGCATTGCCACCTATTCTCAGAAACATATTTCAAACCGCCTTATTTTTTATGATCTTGTGAATACCGAAGACTTTGACAGGGAGGGAAAAGTAACATTTAGTTTTTTGACAAAATCTATAAATAAACTTACCCCGGTTATCCTTGACGAAGCCCGTCGACTGAACATACCTGTACCTGATGATAATTTTGATTCTTTCGAATTTCCGGATGTTACAACAAATGATTTGCTTGATTATGATATTGATGATGAAGACAAAGATCTGCAGAAGAAGAATATAGTTAAAATTGCCAGCGAGTTTCTAAGTATTGTGAGAAATTTTGATCATCTTGATTTTTATGAACCCTATGATTTGAAAAAGATTCTGGAGATTGTTCCCGACAAGATCAATGAAGTTGAGATAAGACGATTTGAGATGCTCGTACACAACCTTCAGTCTGTTTTTGATACTTATGTAATACATGGTGGATACAGGTTTGGTAACAGGAAGCTCAAAGAGCTCCGCGGCTGTTTTTCAGTTGTATTTCATCTTCTTCAAATGATTGGGAGGCTTCTGCATTTTTATGAGCGTCACCTCCATGAGGCAGGCTATAAGAACATCTATAGAAAGGTTCAGGAACAGCTATCATTACTTGTTGATTCTGAAGTTCTTCTTAATCGAACAATTAATTACGGATTTTATTATGTCTGTCATTTCCTGAGAAGCGGTAAAGACCTGGCCAGTGAGATATTGAATGAAAACATTGAGCGTTCTTCAATTTTTGTAGGTGTTCCAGTTAAACTGGGTTTCCACAGCAGGCCCAGTCTTCTGGTTGCCAAAATTGTTCGATATTTTGGCGGTCAGGTGGAACTTTGTGTTGGAGAGGACAGGTTTGATGCGAGCAGCGTTCTTGATATACAGTGGGCAGGAGGGAAGATTCAGAAGGAAAATATAACTGAAGTTAAATTTGAAGGAGATGTTCGCGCGTTAAGAGATATTAAACTCCTTACCAGTGTCAATTACGGTGAGGATACAATGGGAAAAGGTATACCTCTTCCAAAAGAGCTTAGTTACTTAAAATAGTAACGGTTCAGGGTTCACGGTTCCAGGGTTCAAGGTTAGAGAGTAATGAAGAAATCAAGGCAACCAACCGTAAACCGTGAACCGTGAACCGTTTATGATGGTATCAGCAATAATAGTAGCCGCAGGCAAGGGTGTAAGAATGGACGATAACGTGCGCAAGCAGTATTTATTGCTTGATAACCGTCCGATTATAAACCACACAATTGAGGTATTTGATGAATGTAATATTATAGACGAAATCCTTCTTGTCGTTCCTGAAGAAGATTTTGTGTTTTGTAATGAGAATATACTCAATCAACAGAATTTTCAAAAAAAAGTAAGCCTTGTACCTGGCGGCGTTAAACGTCAGGATTCAGTTTATAACGGTCTTCTGGCAATTGATAATATTATAGATGACAGTATTGTAGTTATCCATGATGGCGTACGTCCGTTTATCCGCTCTGAACAGTTAACAGAATGTATAACATATGCAACTGATTATGATGCTTGCATATTTGGCATACCTGCATATGATACTCTAAAAAAAGTTAACAGCTCAGGATTTATTGAGGATACAATTGAAAGAAATACAATATGGTTTGCACAGACACCTCAGGCTTTTAAATATAACTTGATAAGAAAAGCACATGAGAATGCTATATGTACAGGGATTAATGGTACAGACGATGCTATGTTAGTAGAACAACTTGGAATAAAGGTAAGGGTTGTCATGGGCAGCAGGTGCAACGTTAAAATTACAACCAAAGAAGATTTGCTACTTGCAAGAGCAATGGTTATTGAAAAAGTTGCAGATAGTTAGCGAAAAGCCTTGGGTTAACCCTGGAAAAGCGATCAAAATCTGTTATCATCTCCATTCCGGGTATTAAAGCTTTTACTACAGGTATCCCAAGGTCTTTTCTGGTCAAGTTTACATATAGCGGTTTGTAGTTATTAGCTATAAGCAGAGTTTTAAGAATCGCCAGATCCTTAACAGGATTACTGGTTGAGTAATCCGGCAGATTTTCAAAGCAAAGCGTTGGCAGCTCATTAGGGCCGGGATTTGAAGCAGGTCCATTCGGGTAAGGATAAGGAGTTTCAGTTAAGGCGGAAATAAGAGCTTTTTTGCCATCAAGGTGAGCACCGGTTCCTTTAACGATTTCTTCGTTTTGGCTGACAACAAAACACTTGTAGCATGGGATACCGAATGGCTGGCTTATATCCTGGAATTGAACTGCTATCCCCTTGGTTTTATAGTCTTCCAGTAAATCTGCGATCTGAGGGTCTTCAGCCTCAAGCTTGAAGCATTGAGAGGGGGTATAAAGAGATAATCCTTCGCTTTCGCGTTCAATAATTTCTAATAGAGCATTTGTTTTTGCCTCTTCTATTGAATTCCCAGACGCCAGGCCGGTTGAGCCAAGTCCGCTGAATAGATTAATTTCATCCAGATTGCAGAAGAGGAACACACACTGGGCTGGAAGCAGGATGGGCTGTTGACTACACTGCTGTTCACCTTCAAGCCAGAATAGTGCTTCGTTGTTATATGGGGTTTCTAAAACCAGATTGTTTGGGTTTACCGCGTTTTTTCCACCTTTAATTAAATCCTCGTAGCTGGCATGGGTTAATGGATATTCTTTTATGAAATCCGATGTGCCTTCTGAGTTAAAGCCGGCGAATGATGATCTGCGTTCAACTATTTCCATGCTGTATGATGCCCGTGCTGCATCAAGAGAAAGACCTTTGCCGTAACTGGTTTGATCTCCTATAAAAATATAGTTGTGGCGGCTGTTTCTGACGGAGTAGCCGATATGCCATTTCCTGAGAAGCGCAAAAGGGCTCAGAGATGATTCATGCCTCATTTCCGTATCCGTGAGAATATTATATTCTACAAGTTTGTTTAGAGCATGGTGAGCGGTTGTTTTAAGCGGAGTAATGTATTTATCTTTTTTTGAGCAATTTCCTGCGATTTTATTATAAATTTTATTGATATGGACATAATTGTTTTGTCTCTCCAAAAGTTTTTCTTTGCCGAACAATAGCGGCATTTTGATATCATCAGGTGCCGTAAGCGGCTTATGATCGAAGATGTTGCTTTTGAAAACAGCAATCCATTTTGAATGAAGATCATGATCATCTAAAAGCCTGGATTTGATAAGGTTAAGCGGAGTGTAAGCTGAGAGCTTCTTTGTTTCTTCTGATTCAAAATATTGTTTAGTTAAGGTGAATTCATCATGTAATAGAGAAGCTTCATACAATAATGCAAACAAAGTATAATCATCTTGCATTGCTTCCTTAATGAGCTGCATCGTCTTTACATTATCAAACTTTGCGATCATGTTTAAAAGATACTTATGCATGTAAGTATCATAGGGATGATCTCTCAAATACTTAATTGATTCTTCAAAACTGACTTCTTTCATTGGATCGCATGAAAAACACCCGACTCCTGTATCTGCGATCTTCAAGTTGAGCTTATACACAATGTTGATATATGCAGGATGTTCAGTCTTATTATTCATTTTGATAGTATTTTATCAAAATATTCAATTGTTTTTTCCAGTCCTTCATCCAGTGTGACAACAGGCTGCCAGTCGAGTTTTTCTTTAGCCAGGCTGATATTCGGTTGACGCTGGCATGGGTCATCCTGGGGCAACGGCCTGAAAACAATTTTTGATTTAGATCCGGTTGTTTCTATGATTTTTTTTGCTAATGCAAGGACGGAGAATTCATCCGGGTTTCCAAGGTTCACCGGACCGGTGAAATCATCAGGCGAGTCCATCATTTTGATCAAGCCTTCTATTAGATCGTCAACATAGCAAAAAGATCTGGTCTGTAATCCATCACCAAAGACAGTTATGTCTTTATTTGAAAGTGCCTGCACAATAAAATTGCTGACTACCCGCCCATCATTTGGATGCATTCGCGGGCCATATGTATTGAATATCCTCGCAACTTTGATTTTAAGCCCATGCTGGCGGTAGTAGTCAAAAAAAAGAGTTTCAGCGCACCTCTTTCCCTCATCATAGCAAGACCTTGGCCCGACAGGATTCACTCTTCCCCAGTAACTTTCAGGCTGAGGATGAATTTCAGGGTCACCGTAAACTTCGCTTGTCGATGCCTGCAGGATTTTAGCCTTTACCCGTTTGGCCAGGCCCAGCATGTTGATGGTGCCATGTACGCTCGTTTTTGTTGTTTGAACCGGATCGAACTGATAATGAATCGGAGAGGCCGGACAGGCAAGGTTGTATATTTCATCCGCCTCTATATAAAGCGGAAAAGTAATGTCATGACGAATAAATTCAAAATTCGGATTGCTTAGAAGGTCTGCTATATTTTTTCTGGTACCTGTAAAACAATTGTCAACGCATAGAACTTCATAACCTTCACTAACTAGTCGTTTACAAAGATGAGAGCCCAAAAAGCCGGTGCCTCCTGTGATTAATATGCGTTTTTTATCATAATATCTCATAGAAATTCCTTTAATTGTAATAGTTCGTAGCTACGGCTTGAAACTTGAAATTAGAAAATAGAAATTGGGAGGAACAGTACAAAAGCATGAAAGCCAAATTTCCAATTTCGACGTTCCGTGAACGGTTACAGTTTTACCTAAAAATGCGTTAATGCCGGTTTTCCTGTTGGAAATACATTAAACCCGATTTCAAAAAGTTTTTGATGATCAACAATATTGCGACCATCAAAGAAAAAGGCTGGTTTAATCATTGAGTTATAAATTTTTTCATAGTTAAGGTTTTTATATATATCCCATTCAGTCATTATAGCTATAGCATAGCTTTCGTCAGCCGCTTCATAAGGGTCTTCAACATATTTTACGTTAGAGTCAATATTCTGCAAATCAATCCTCGCTCTCTTAAGAGCTTTAGGATCAGTTATTACCAGCTCCGCTTTTTCCTCAATTAATCTTTTTGCTATATATATGGCAGGACTTTCTCTCGTATCTCCTGTATTTGCTTTAAATGCAAACCCCAAAAGACATATTTTTTTGTTAACCAGTGTGTTGAACATTGCTGTAAGCATATTAATGACAAAACGTTCTTTCTGAAAGTCATTAATTTTTACCACGCTGTCCCAGTAGTCGGCGACTACATTAAGGCCATAATGCCTGCAAAGATAGACCAGATTAAGAATATCTTTTTTAAAGCATGATCCACCGAAACCAATGCTTGCGTTTAAGAATTTCATTCCAATACGGCTGTCAAATCCAACGGCTTTCGCAACATCATTAATGTCGGCATCTGTCTTTTCACACAGAGCTGAAATTGAATTTATAGATGATATCCTTTGGGCCAGAAACGCGTTTGAAACTATTTTGGAAAGTTCGCTGCTCCATATATCAGAAGTTATAATTCGTTGTTTGTTTATCCAGTTTGCATAAATTTCTACCAGCTCATCTCTGGCTTTTATTCCGCTTTCTGTTTGCCGTGAGCCGATAAGGACTCTATCCGGATTTTCCAAATCATTCATAGCTGTGCCTTCAGCTAAAAATTCAGGGTTGGAAAGCACTTCAAAATGAATCTTATTATTATTCGAAGTGAGAATTCTTTCCATAGCAAGGGCCGTTTTAACCGGAAGAGTACTTTTCTCTACGATTATCTTTGGGGATTCAGAGCATTGCAAAATATGCCTTGCAGTTTTTTCCCAGTATTGAAGATCAGCAGCCATGCCGGCACCAACACCAAATGTTTTGGTAGGAGTGTTAACACTTACGAAAATAATATCAGACTCTTTGATACCCTTATCTACATTTGTGCTGAAAAAAAGATTTTTTCCACGGGCAGCTTTTACAATTTTGTTAAGGCCCGGCTCATAGATGGGGAGGTTGTCAGAATTCCATTCAGCTATCCGCTTATGGTTGATATCTACAACAGTTATTTTATATTGCGGACATTTATAAGCAATCATAGCCATCGTAGGTCCGCCAACATAGCCAGCTCCTATGCAAAGAAGTTTTTTCTCAAATCCGGTTTCCATTTTTCCTCATAATGAAGCTTCCCGCCTCAAGCGAACGGGTATTGAAAATTTAACAAATAGATGTTGATGATAAAAAGCAAAAGATATAGTAAGAAACGTGGACGAATTAACTTCCACAAGTAGGCGCACAGCTTCAGGCCATTTTTGCCCGATTTCAGATCACAAAAGTTGATGGAATAGCAAGCTATTTCAATATTTTTGTGATTTGAAATCGGGCAAAAATGGCCTGAAGCTGTGCGCCTACTTGTGGAAGTTAATTCGTCCACGTTCCTTACGGTTGACAGTTGAGGCTACCAACGTAAAGTGAGACAGCCTGTAAATTTTGATCAACCGTAAAATGTTACTATATCGGAAGAAATAATTGAGTGTCAAGTAATAGAATTATTTCGTCCACGTTCCTTAGGTGAAATTTGATTTCGCTGGAAATAGGAAATATAGAAAAGGAGGATAAACACATAATGGGTGCTTATAAAGATACAATTATCGTTAATGCTAATGTTGAAATGACTACCAGATCTCTTCAAACAATAGTTGAAAATGCTAAAAAAAAGGCTGGTCGTGATGAGAAAGGAGTATATCGAGTTGATACTGCGGACAAGGTCAGTGAAATGATATCACGTTTTCTTCTGGAAAAAGATTTTGAAGGTTATGTGAAAGATATCGGGAAGCCGTAGGTACGGATTTACCCCTATTTTTTCTATTTTTGAAAGGCGATTTTTAACTTGAATGGCAAGTTTTTCTTTTCCCACGGGTCAATGTTTCCATAGTAGACAAGCCTAAGATCATGCTCACCTGCAGGAATTTTGATCTCTTTGTTTATTTCCCATTTTAACCCTGCCCAGGCCTCAATAAACTGCCCGTCAAGGATTAATTTCCAGGCGCCTTTTTTATCACCGGAAAAAGCTGTTTGAAACCCTTTCAATGCTCTATCAATGCGAAACCGCGCCTTCCATGACGGTAGTTCCCCGTAATTTCCCGCCCATTTCCAGGCATTGGCAACGATACGATCCATTGAAAAAAGCTGGATTTTTTTCTCCAGTCTTTCCAGCTCAATCCGGCCTCTCGTCGTCCTGGAATTTTTTGCAAGAATGCCCCGAAGATGTATCCAGGCCGAAAAGTACTGTGGATTCAATCTGATGACCTTTTGATACTCTGTTTCGGCCTCTTTGAAATTTTGTTCTTCCCCGGCGATTCTTCCCAGAAAATATGAAATTTCTACTGGAGAAGCATTCTCTGTTTCCCTCAACTCCCGCAACTTCCAAATGGTAGACTTAAGGCTGCCCAATGAGTCCAAACTGTTACTCCTTTGCTCCTGGCTTTTCAACGCGTTCAATACTTGACCCTTAAACAGCAAAGCCCTGGGATTGCGAGGATCCACAGAAAGTATTTCCTGCAAAATTTTCCTCCCATTTTTCTTGAACCACCGGCCGTGTTTATTAAATTCGACCCACAGACTATCAATTTTTTCTCTTCTTTTTAATTCTCCCATCTTCAAGATATTGATACCAGAGTCAAGATAACCCTCTTTCAAAAGATACCTGGACGTCAGAAGATAACTCTTGAAATCATCAGGGAGCAGATCCCTTATCTCATAAGCACCGTTCCTGCCAAGGTACAGCACGAGCTGATCCGCAACTTTTGGCGCCAGCACTGGTTTTAGAGCCAGGGCTTTTCTAAATTTTTCTTTCCATAATATGCTTTCTTTTTCTTGAGTGTTTGCATGATATGCAAGCGCCACGGTTCCCGCCTCCAGGTATTCCTGGGAAGAATAAGGGCGAAGTTCCGAGGCCCGCTCAATGGTCTTAACCGCCAGAGGAAAATAATAATCAGGATTTTTTTGCTGTTTTGAAAAAGCTCCCCAGCCCAATTCCCGCCATATCCACCATGCCGTCGGATTCCTTCTGATCCCTTCCGACCAGAGGTAAATATCTGGATCATATGCCCGAATATTTGTGTCAGCCAGGAGCTCAGATTTTTTCTCAGGGTGGACGAAAATCCGATTGGCCATCCATGACCAATATGTCGCGTTTCCAGGTGTAAGTTTCCATGCCTTCTTAAGCTCCTGATCTGTGGGATTCACAAAAGGTATGGTCGAATTCCTGAAAGTCCTCGCAAGTATATCCGCCTGCCAGACCCGTATAACATTTTTTCCAATTAATAGTCCTGTTGCAGCCACAATTATAATAAGTGCCACGCCCGCCCAGATCGACGTTTGTTTGTTGATTTTTGGGTACGAAAAGCCTTTTGCTCTGTGATGCGTTTCCGAATAAAGGGCAAGATATGTAATGGCCACAATCAATGCCAGCAAAAAGGCGTTTGCGGGCATATGGAGATTAAAATCACTCAAAGAATGAGTGGAAATCGCTACCAGTGCGCCCATTCCTCCAATGCCTGTTCCCACACTAAATGAATCCCGGCGCATACGCCATTTTAATATGGAAAAGATTAAAAACAAAACAAGCCCCAGGGCGACAATAAAAAAACCTACCCATCCAGTTTCGGCGAAAAGCTGTACCCAGTCATTATGGGCATAGTCTATCAGCTTATTCATACAGGTACGCTGATAACCGGGGAAAACGTACTCGAAAGTCCCCAGGCCGGTACCCGTAAGCGGGAAGTCATTGCCCATTACCCAGGTCGCTCTGGTCATGTCAAGTCTTGATTCAAAACTCGACTCAGTATGCTGAAACCGCTCAACAACCCTATCCGCAGCAACGTACCCTACATACATACAGATAACTGAGAGCAGGAAAACGAGAACAAATGCATTTTTGCTTTTAAAAAAACGGGCAACGATCAACCCGATCATAAAAACCAATCCCGTTAAAAGCGATAATATGCCACCCCTTGATGCCGACCCAAGCAACCCCGTAATCATCACCGCAATACACAGGAAAACGATGATCCCCTTTGTTCCAAACGTCCGTCCCCATCCTTCCATCCTGTCATACCAGGATTGTTTTCGAAAAATTCGTTTCTCCTCTTGTCCCAAAGTCCACAGATATCCTACACTAAGACAGATTAACATCGACAAGAATCCGGCCAGATGATTTCTATTGATAAATGTGCCCGTAGCTACACCTACATAATAAGCCTTTTTCCACCATAAAATATGAGGTTCCACCGTTATCAGTTGAAACAGTCCATAAACACTTTCAAACAATCCCAGTACCAATAAACCAAGTATCAGCCATTGAATTTGTCGTTTGCTTCTCAGCCCATACAGTGCGAACCAGTAGAAAAGTAGTACAGAAACAGCAAAGATAAGACTATTAACAGTCATAAAAGGATAAAGAGATATAAAGGACGAAGAATTCTCGCTTATAATTTTTGTAGATTCCCAGAGAATTTCACTTTTTGGCGACAGTACGTGAATAATCGCAGAAGGGACGGGAATTACCTGAAGGGCCACCCATAAAACAAAAAAAATCCCCACTATAGAAGGGGGATCAATAACAATTTTTAACGTACGATTTGAATCCTTGAAATTAAGAACGAACCATCGCACCAATCCTGCTAATGTGCATCCAAAAACGGAAAGAATAAGGATTGACCGGCTCCATACATGAACTCCTCCAAAAAAAATCGTAGCAAAATATATAATTGCAAGTAAGCAAATAAACATTAGTGGTAACAGATCACGGTTGTCGGTTTACGGTTGTCGGTTTACGGTTGTCGGTTTACGGTTGTCGGTTCCGTGATCTGTCTTTTAAACCCCTCATCTTTTTCAGCGTCACTACAACCGTCCTCCTAAGATGCTCCACCCGCCTCAACGTGTAATGACTTATCGCATCAGAATTCAGATCCTTAATCAACCACAAAGTTCCCAACATCTCATTATCATTATCGATTAAAGGCAGCTCCAGTTTCAAAAGACTTTTTCTGCAAATATCAATAGAACTGTCAAACCCATTCCGAGTCCAAAACAATTTCTCCTTACGGGCCCAATTTTTAATCCCTAAATTTTTGGTAGTCCATACAAAACAGTGCGGGTCAATAATTTCAATCAGTTAGCGCTCAGTTGCTGTGAATGAGTTCATGCGTGAATCAAGAGTTTGCAGAGTATACCAAGCATCTTTTTGACCACCTGCACTGTTTTGTATGGACTGCCGCTTTTTGATGCTCAAGCTCGACAATTTTTTCCACCAGCACACCAGCCTCGGGACCAAGAATCCTTAACCCTGACTCCAAACGATATTTGCGAAGGGCTTCCTCTGAATTCTCTAATGAGTCCTTACGGATTTGCATCTGTTTTTCGATAAAAGTAAGTGTCTTGGCTGCCTCTTGAGTCTTAAAATCGACACTTTGCTCACGATAAACCTGGGCAAAGGCATTAACCACGTCTCGCGCCTTGACAGGGTCTGTATCCGAAAATGTGAGCCCGAGAATACCGGCCCCATTGCCGATCTCTCCGACATGGAGGCCTTTCTGCAGACTGCGTCCCGCAAGATGGAGCGGGACAGAGGAGATGGTGAAGCTGTCACCGGTTTTACCCTCAAGCTTGTCGAGCATCAGCGTTATGTTTTGGCCATGCATAAGGGTTCCTGCCTTTCCTTTTCCTAATCTTTTCCCGTCTCTGTCTTTAACCTCATAACTATCTGAACCGGTTAAAATTACGTTACAGGAGGAATTCTTTGAAGCAAAGGAAAAACCAAGAATTTCAAACTTCAAATTTGGCGACGCATTTGCAACTTGCCAGTCGAGACGAAGGTTCCGGGCAACTTTTTCAGCAAGAGATCTTGATTTCAAAATTTCAATATCAGAAGCCAGGCTGTTTTTTGCTCCCAAATTAAATCCATCAAGGAAACTGCTGGTACCTCGAATCTGCAGCATAGTAAATGCCTCATAGATTGGCACCTGCTTGTATATATAATATGTTGCTGTGAGGAAAACCGAGATAAAAATCAAAAAGACAACCTGCCAGCGTCTTAGAGCCTATTTCAGTAGGCCATGTACACATGGTTCGTGCCCTTCCAACTGGCCTTTTGGGTCACGTTTAGTCGCCTACTGAAATAGGCTCTTAAAACAATATTAAGGTAATCGCGGAGATTCGCCTGTGGTTCATCAATAAACGGTTGAGAAGTAAAATCATTATCTGTGCTTTGCATTGGAATCCTGTAAAAATATAATTAAAAAATTGCCTAAGGAACGTGGACGAAATAACTTCCCCAAGCAGGCGCACAGATTTGGGTCGAATTTGTTTGATCTCAGATCACAAAAGTTGATGGAATAGCTTACCTATTTCAATGTTTTTGGGATTTGAGATCAAATAAAGGCGGCCTGAAGCTGTGCGCCTGCTTGGGGAAGTTATTTCGTCCACGTTCCTAATCTTCTTCCATTAAGTACTTGAGCTGCACAAATGGCTGTAATCTGGCGCTGAATGTCTGGAGCGTTGGCAGAATTTCTTTGAGAGCCTGATTCCAGTTGCCTATACCGCTTCTTGGAACATAAATAATATCTCCATCCTGCAAGGACAAGGGCAGAGCATTTCCGCTCATGATTTTACCCAGATCAACCACCATCAGCTCACCGCGAGTTGGAGAATGAGATCGAATAATGCGAAAGTGCTGAGAGTCATAAGTACCGCTTTCGCCGCCTATACCGACGACGCTCAGCGCCTGTATGAGAGACAGTCTCCCGTTAATCATGGATATTGGACCCTCTTTTTTTACAGCTCCGAAGATAAACACATTTTGCCGTTCGCTGCCGGGAAGATAGATGATATCGTCGCCCATCAAATGTATATTTTGCCGTGCGTCGTTGTTATGCAACAAATTGTAAATGTCAACAGGGACAATCTTGTTTTTACGAATCAGGCGGGCACCGCGCAGGTTGGCAGAATCCTGAAGACCAGCGCCCATAGCGATGCACTGGACAAGACTGATGGGACGTTCCAGATAATAAACTCCAGGCTGATTAAATTTCCCCAAAAGGTAAAGGGTCTGGCTTTTGAATTCAATGACTTCGATACTTACTGCTGGTTTTCTTATGTATGGACTAAAAGTTTCACAAAGCCGTTCCTCTATTTCATCAATTGTGTGGCCCGCCACTTTGGTAAACCCCACCACTGGAAGATTAATTTTGCCGGTACGAGAAACCCTGAAACGTTGTAGTAGTTTTTTTTCTCCTTTAACAAATGACAACCCTGTAATTCCCGGGATACTTATTGCAAGAACATCCCCTGAACCAACTCTGTATTCAAGAGACAGAGGTTCCTCTTCCATCTCACCCGACGGGGAAATGACCACCGCCTGTTGTTCGATGATGGCTGATGATTTTATCTCCTTAACCATGCCGGGAGGGAGATCAGGATAGCGGGCACATCCCGCAAAAAAAATAACGGCCGCAAGAAATATAAATACGTAAGAAATAATCCGGATCTTTTCATTGCGCTCCCTTTGTTGATTTGTTAAATGGTTAAATGGTTGATTGGTTGATTGGTTGATTGGTTGATTGGTTGATTGGTTGATTGGTTGATTGGTTGATTGGTTGATTGGTT
>JABZFQ010000315.1 GCA_014237365.1 Desulfobacteraceae bacterium
ACACCTATTGTCACAATTGCAGCAAGTTGTTGATTGAACGCGAGGGCTATTTCTTGCCGACGTATAATCTAACAGGTAATAAATGCAGGTTCTGCGGCACCAAAATCCCGGGGGTATGGGATAATAGTGCGCCCAGGCGGGACTGAAAAAATGAACATCGAATGTTGAATGGGGAAAGATGGAGAAACAAAAATAGCTGTTGAATGTTCGGTATTAGGTGTTTTTTTATTCGATGTTCATTTGTTCATGCACTGATATAATACTAAAATCAAAATTTTATCGAGCAAAAAAGACGTCTAATCCACAAATAGATCATTTTATACGACCCAACAGCCGTATAAAATAATTTAGTATGTAGATTAGCCGTATTATAATACGACTATTCGGCAGTCTACTATATGTTATTGTAAATCCTTTTAATTGGGGGGAAAGGGATGAATGTTAACATAAAAACAGCATATGAAAACGGTCAGTTAGTGCTCTTTTTTGGCGCTGGGTGTTCACTAACATCAAAAGATCAATATGGTAATTTCTTATTATCAGCAAAAGATTTATCAAAAAAAATTGCTGAAGTAGCAGGATGGGAATATGATGGAGAGCCACTATCAACTGTGTACTCTGCAGCTAAAAAAGTTTTGGGTAATGGTTTAGGAGATATACTTATTGAGCAATATAAGCATTGCGAGCCATCAAAGGAATATATCAAACTGTCACGCTATGTATGGCCGCGTATTTATACAATTAATATAGATGATGCTTTAGATATGGCATTAATTAAAAATTCTCCACAAAAAATAAACATACGACATAGATTTGACAAAGTAGTAGATCAAGACCAAATTCTTAAAAAACTAGATTTTATTAAATTGAATGGATCAGTAGATAGAATTGAGACCGGATTTATTTTTTCACCTAATGAATATGGCGATGCATCCGCGAAACCACCTCTATGGTATAAAGAATTAGCAGAGGATTTTTTTAGGTACACATTCCTCTTTATTGGTACAAAACTAAATGAGCCATTATTTTATCATCAAATTGCAAGAGTTAAATCAGAAACCAATAGCATAGAAAGGCGTAGTTATGTAATTACTCCCACCGCTTCTCCTATTGAAATAAGCAATGTTCAAACACTAAATTTGGAACATATTGCTGGATCAGTAAATGATTTTGCGGAATGGCTTGTTGACAATTATCCAAATCCTATTCCTCCAACAGAAATTGCTTACAATAGAAATCCAGCTTTGCGCGAGCTCTTTTCGAAAGCAACAGTAGAAGAAAAAGAAAAATATACAAGCATATTTGATGATGTCTTTATCGTAAGCCGAAAAAGTTTAAAGGCAAACAAGAAACCTTTTATTGAAGAAAGAAAAATTCGTCCCTTTTACAGGGGGTTCAAGCCCGATTGGGTGGACATTTTTGATGGTGTACCAGCTATTTTATCTGACACTAAAAAATTAAATGAAATTGTAGTTACTGGTTTAAAGGAAGAAAATGTAAAGTTGATAGTAGTGTATGGACCCGCCGGGTCCGGCAAAACAACATTATTAAAGCAAGTTGCATATCAAATATATGAATCTAAGAATATCCCATGCTATTTTTTAGAGAGGCCAACATCAGATTTTAAAGAATTGATTGGTGAATTAGAAAATTTACATGGTTCTCGCTTCTGCGTTTTTTTTGATCGGTTAGATGCTCATGCCTTAGAACTAAAGGATTTGATTGAAGCAAGAATTATCAATAATTGTCTTTTCGTTGGATCAGAAAGTCAAAGGAAATGGAAAAGGAAATGGAAAGGGGAATTGAAAGATATTCTTGGTGAGCATTGCGCCTCTACTCTAAATGTTTCTGCTATTAACAAAGATGATGCTCAAGCGATTTTAAGCAAGCTGGAAATTTTTGGACCATGGACACGCCTTGGAAAAATGTCTGAGGTTGAACGATTAGCAGAATTAATTGAACGCTCAAAACGTCAGCTACTAATTGGTTTATTAGAAACTACATACGGTGAGGGGTTTGAAAAAATCATAGAGAGAGAGTTTGTGGAAATAAAAGATGAGGCAGAAAAAGCTTTCATTATCCTTGTTGGACTCGCGACACTACACAGATATCATATCAGGCATGAATATGTTTCTCGAGCCTTATCGTATTTAAACATAAGTAGAAGCGTAAGCCACTTTATAGGAAAACTCTCTGGCATTGTAAATTATAATAATGGTGTTTTACTTGCAAGGCATCATGTATATGCAGCAATTCCCGAAGGCAATGTAACCTGTTGATAATAAAGGAAATTCAAATAGGTGCTTTCGTAAACAAAAATTGTTAAAAATCAGTTAGTTACACGATTTAGCGCAAGCCATAATCT
>JABZFQ010000354.1 GCA_014237365.1 Desulfobacteraceae bacterium
TCTTTAAGTACTGCCTTTAGGTGAATCCAGAACAGGGTTGAAAATTTCTACCGCTCCCGGGCCACCCGCCTCCGCCTCTTATCATCCATCCTGTATATCCAGTCCCTGCTCCTGTGCTTCTCACTCAAACGCTGCGCCAGTTCGATCTCCGCCCACGTCAGCACACCGCACCGTGCCTCTACCCCAAGCGCATCCTCAAATCCGCGTTTCAATACCCCTTTCACATGATCAATATCATAACCAGCGCCACTAAGCAGCTCCAAGAGTGTGATCATCCCGTCCCGTGCGAACTCTACACCTTCTTTCAGGTTCATTGTGGGGTTCTTAAGCACCCTGTCCATCTCGTCAAAACCAAAATCCAGCAGTAAACTGCCGTTGACAAGCACCGCACCCTCAAACCTCCCCTGTGCATTCCCTGATATCTTGCGTCCTTGTGAATACACTGCATTGCGCGCGGGTTCGAGCTTGCCGTCAAACCCGAGCATCCTGAGCGTGTTTATCAGCCCGCCAAGGACGCGTGAATATGCGCCCTGGACGTCTGTGGGAACCGTGCCGCTGCCCTCGCGGGAGATTACAGAGAACAGGATCTGGTCCTCATCACAATACCCGCAGCCTCCGCCGAGCACTCGCCGTACCACCTGGATACCGTTGGCTGCACAGTAGTCCTCGTGTACCTCATCTTCCACGTACTGGTGGTATCCGAGATAGACGGCAGGCGTTTTGGTGCGCCAGAACAGGATGGTATCGTCAACTTCGCCGCTGCCAACGTGTTTTGCGATTGATTCGAATAGGGCTGCGCTGTAGTAGCCGTCTGTCATGTCGGTATCGATGAATCTCCAGGTCATGTTTTTCACGTGGGTAATCCGGATTTGCAGAATATGATTTAGAACTTTATATTCTAATCCATAGTGATTGCCTGAATTTATATTATTTTTTGATTTCTTAGCAATTTAGATCGTAATACCCTTTGTTAAGAATTTGGCACAAAAATACATCGCAATCTTCTTTGATGAAAACCTCAATGTCCTTTACCTGCACTCTTTTTGCTTGATCTATGGTCGAATCAATACCTGTAAAAACACAACCAATATAGTTGTATTTGAAAAATACAGTCACATAAGTTGTATTTAAAAATTACAACCATGACAGTTGTGCTTATAAGTAAGAACAAACATAATGTAAACTATGAAACAAAAGTTCTATGTCCTATTGGGCGACGTTATTCAATCCCGCCAAATAGATAATCGGGACGATTTTCAAAAAAAAATAGAAGAAACGTGTAAAAATATAAACACCATGTATGCTGAGGGTATATACGCAGATTTCAAAATATTAAAGGGGATAGACGAAATTGGGGGAGTATTATCGTCGATGTCAAACATCTATAAGATCATCACCAGAATATTAAACGATATTTACCCAAATACAATACGCTTTGCACTGGTCTTCGATTATATCGACACTGCTCTGGAAACCAGGAACGTAACAAAAATGGATGGGGTCGCGTTTCACAAGGCATCCGAAATGATAAGAGAACTAAAAATGTCAAAATTAATGTTTAATATGTCTGTTGAAGATGAAATGCTCGATATGTCAATCACCGGGCAGATCAATTTAATTTTTTTAATTAAAAAAAATAGGTCTGCAACGCAATATAACATAGTCAGGGAATACGAAAAAACAAAAAAACAATCTGAAGTAGCTAAAAAACTAAGAATAACACAGCAAGCCGTATCAAAAAACCTCAAACGCTCAATGTGGAAAGAGATAAGAACTTTTGAAGAAAAAATCAACTTCATATTACAAGATTATCCTCAACAGGTAAATGCTAACGATGATGATCTTTTAATTTAAACAAATGATAACTTCTATTAACACAAAACAGGAAGTAGAGAATGATTGAAAATATGAACTTAACTGACATCACCATCATTGCAGGAGGGTATTTTGTACTACTTGTCACAAGCGGGATGATGGTAAACTACATTTTGTCTAAAATCTCAGGCGAACCTATAAGCCGAAAAATTGGAAAAGATGCGCATGACACGGGTTTTATAATCGGGAAATGCGAAAATTTGTTAATCCTTACATTTATGATCCTGTAAGCATACACAGCACTGGCATTAATATTCGCTGCAAAAACTATAGTTCGTAAAGAAGATTTGAACAAAAATTCCTTGTTTTTCCTGGCAGGAACGATGGTCAACGTCACTTATTCAATAACGATCGGATTTCTTCTGAGAATACTTACAGGCATGGTTTAGGATTTGTAAGTGTTAAGAAAAACACTGTAATGAACTGAAACAAAAGAGGAGGCGTGTGCCTTCACGCCTCTTTCTTCCCTGCCTTCTT
>JABZFQ010000209.1 GCA_014237365.1 Desulfobacteraceae bacterium
GCGTTGAAGCGACAAACTGGAAGTTGTACATGCTTGAAATTATTGCATATTATCAACACGCTGTGATAAAACGCAGTTCTGTGCCTTTTACCCGTTTGTCGCTTAACTCAATGTTCTACGTCATAAGATCACTGTGGAAAAGTGAATATTATTGCCAAATAGTCCCCGATCATTGTATTGTTACAATATGAATGAGACATTCGAGAGAGTTCTGAGACTGATTGAAGGTAAGGAGGTTATAATATCCGACCATGGTTATGATGAGCTTGCAGAGGACAACATTTTCGTCAGAGATATCATGACAAGAGTTTCGGATGCATTGATCATAGAAGATTATCCCGACTATCCGAAAGGCCCATGTGTATTGGTGTTACAGAAAGATCGTTTTGACAACCCTCTACACGTGGTTTGGGGAATTCCCAAGGGCGCTTCTTCACCAGCCGTTTTGGTTACTGCTTACAGGCCTGATGACGATCGGTGGACAGCAGATTTTCTGAGGAGGATATAATGAAAAAAAGACGACGCACAAAGCTTATGCACGAGGGGCAATATGTTGCCGAGGTTGATGTTGAATTGATTGATATGAATAAAGGATGGTTTCCTTATTTATCTCTTGATGATGCATACAAGCTGGATGATATTCGCAATGCATTGCAGATGGGTGACATTAAGAGTGCGGCACGACTTGCTCGCATTTTTACTCTCACTCCTATCGCAGCATAGTAACTTGCCGGAGAACAAGCGGATTAACTCTGCCTGAAAAAGTCTGGCCGTTTTTTGGTTTCTACAAATTTTGTTGTTTATCAATCTTTCTTCAGAGCAATGAAGCAACACAGCACTGTTTTTAGCTACGAATTACTTCTTTAAATAGTGTGTCCGAACGAAAAGACCTGTTTTCAGTAGGTTTGGTTGAGCGTAATCAGTTATATTGTGCTTTGTACCTCAATCCAAACCTATGAATATCAAGCAATTACCAAAATATAGTTTTAGTGAGCAAAACCGAACAAATTATGCGGCAAGGGTTTTCGTTCATGCACAAAATAACAATCGCGGATTATGGAGTCGTCTCGGCGTGTTAAGTATGCACAATATGTGTAGCTCAACAGTAACAAAGTTCTGAGCTGTGACGTAGAACAATGCGCTCCACCGGACACCAAAAGCCAGCGCGTTTTTAGCTTTTGCCATTTTTAGTATAAAACGTCGCTTTTGCTATGTCCTTATTGGCTTCTGGTGCAGGTGAGCTTTCCGTTCTACCTTTGCGATATTATGTAGCTAACGCACTTAGGAGATAATATGGCAGTAATTTCCATGTTTTATGGAATTATCATCTCAATGTATTTTTTTGATAATCGGCAACATAAACTTCCGCATATTCACGTCAAATACCAAGAACACAATGCTGTTCTCTCTATTCCTGAAGGCGATATCATTGCAGGTAATATGCCGAAAAAGAAGCTTCGTATTGTACAAGCATGGATATATATACACCAAGATGAATTAATTGCAGATTGGGAATTGGCGTCTACCGGACAGGAAATATTTAAAATTGAAGCACTGAGATAAGGTGTAATTATGAATCCAAGAGTTAAAGAGGTTAGTCCGAATAGTGACTATACCCTGTCAATAATTTTCGATAATGGAGAAGAAGGGATTTTTGATGTATCTCCATATTTGGATAGAGGACTTTTCTCTCAGCTGAAAGATCTGAAAATGTTTAACTCAGTAAAGCCATTACTTGGCAGTATTCAATGGGGAAATGGGTTGGATTTATGTCCAGATACTCTCTATTTGGATAGTAATCGTCGGCTACCAACATAAGGCGTGACAGTATGTAAATTCAATTGGTTAGTACCTGAACGAAAAGTCATGTTTTTAGCAGGTTGGGTTGAGCGTAATCAGTTGTATTGGGCTTTATACCTCAATCCAACCTACGAATATCAAGCAATTACCAAAATATGGTTTTAGTGAGCAAAACTCAACAAATCCTGTGGCAAGGGTTTTCATTTAGGCTCTAAATAGTAATCGCGGATTATGGAGCCGTTCCAGCATCTTACGTATGCGCAATATTTGCAGCTAAACAGTAACAAAGTTATGAACTGTAGTGTAGAACCAGGCGCTTGAGATGGACTGGGCAGGTCATGCCGCTTTTCGAAAGGCGGTATTTGACCGATAGTTTTTACCTTTATCATAGTTTTTCGGTTATCGTTGCCCAGCCACTCAGCTCTACGTTATATTAAGCCTAGCGGCAGGAAAGGCCGTGCGTTTGACACGAATTAAGCATTTTGCTACAGTCTGGAGAAAAAGGAGGTTCTCCAATGATGATGCCTGTAACAGAGAATGCTGG
>JABZFQ010000009.1 GCA_014237365.1 Desulfobacteraceae bacterium
AATTGTTATAGGAGTATACATGAGAATAGGAAGCAGGAATTTTTTAAAAAAGGATATACAACTCATACAAGAGATGACCGATATATATCAAGCGTTATCTCGTAAGGAGTTGGCTTATACAATTTGTGAAAATCTCAATTGGAAAAATGATGCTGGAAACCTTAAAGTTGACTCTTGCCTGGTTCTTTTAAAAAAACTGGAAACCACCGGTAAAGTTAACCTAAGCCCTCTTCAAAAACGCATTCACATAAAAAAAGAGTATAAAGAGCAGTTTAATTTCACAAATACCATTAATATTAATGGCACGGTTGATAATTTCAACCCATATATAGAAATTGTAAAGGAAAAAGAGGAAAATAAAAAGTGGAATGATTTTGTACAAAGATATCATTATCTTGGTTATAAGAAAAACTTTGGTCTGCACTTAAAATATTATATACGCCTGGAAGGAATCAGGGATCCTATAGGATGCTTTTCGTTTGTTTCAACAACTACTTATCATTTAAAATGCAGAGACCTTCATATTGGTTGGAGCAAGAAACAAAGAGAGAAAAATTTAAATTGGATAATAAACAACAACAGATTTTTAATATTTCCATGGATAAAAATTGAAAACCTGGGGTCAAAAATATTCTCTCTTGCCAAAAAGCAGGTACTTATTGATTGGGAACAAAAATTCAATTACAAACCTGTATTGTTTGAAACATATGTTGATCCCAGTCAATTTTACGGCTCTATTTATAAAAGTGCCAATTGGCTCCATATTGGACAAACTTCCGGTAATTATAATACAAACAGAACAGATAAAACAGCGCAAACCCGTTGTCCAAAGGAAGTTTATATTTATCCTGTTGAGAAGGATTATAAAAATATTTTGCGTGGAAAGAAGGGTAATGCGCTGAAAACAAAAAGCGCTTCAGGGAACTTAGATCAATGTATCAAAGAGCTGAAGCTACATAAAAACGAGCTTGATTTATGGGAACAGATACAGTTAAAAATAGCTCTTGTTTGTAAGCAAGTCGACGAACAATCAATGCAGCGATCTCAAAAAGTTAATGCCCTGACAATGCTTTTAGCTTTATATCGTATTGTATTTGCAAAAAATTTTGAATCATACTCTTCATTACTCTGCGAGTTATTAGATGCTGCAAATGCTCACGGTATCCGTCTTGCTTTTAGATCACCTATAGCTGCATCGACATTTAGTGAAGCACGTAAAAGATTTTCGTCTTCGATATTCAAACAAATAGCCGGCGCTATCAATGAATTGTATGAAGAAAATATTGGTGATAAAGAAGAATATAAGTGGTTTGGCAGAAGAATTTTCGCTGTTGACGGAAGCAAAGTCAATGTTCCAAGAGACTTGATGAAGAAAGAGAAAGGTGGCTACAAGCTTCCATGCTCTCATGCTTTCTATCCTCAGGGGTTAATTAGTTGCCTGTATCAGTTAAAAAGCCGTATTGCTTATGATTTCAGCTTTGTAAATTCTATGAACGAACAGGATGAAGCGCTGAAACACCTTCAATACTTAAAGCCGGGCGATATTGTAGTTTATGATCGTGGCTATTTAAGTTACGCTCTGCTGTTTATGCATAAAAAACTTGGCATAGATGCTATATTTCGGCTTAAATCAGCTAGTTTTAAAACGATCAATGAATTCATAAGTAGTGAAGATCATGATATAATTAAATCAATATGCCCAACTAAAAAGACATTTTCAAATATCAAAAAGAATTACCCCTTCATTGACAAACTTGAGCCTTATCAACTCCGTCTTATGAAATATTACATCAATGATAAAAAGTATTATATTGGGTCCACAATTGTCGACAATAAAAGTAAGTATAAACGATTTTTCTCAAGCTTATCATGGGCGTTGGGGACATGAAGAGTTTTATAAGTCCTTGAAATATCATATCAAATCTATTGAATTTCACGGTAAAAATGAAAATTTCATTCAGCAGGAAATTTATGCAGGCTTTAATATCCTATCTCTTAATCGAATTCTTTCCAATAGTGTTGAAGAAAAATTCAAACAAACTCAATGTACTGATCCGCAGGATCCTTTTCACCGCGAGAGAAAAGTTAACTTTAAAAGCCAATTAGATAATTTTTATAGAATCGTGGAACCGGTAATCGCCGGGAACAGAGAGAAACAAAGAGAAGTAATCCAATGCACAGTAAATCGCTCTCAAAGACAATCTTACAAAACAAGACTAAATAGAAAATCGCCACGTATCAGTCACAAACATATCAATAAATGGCAGAAAGTTGGCAGCTAACAAAAAGTAGATTCCATACACCACCTAATTTTTTTCGAGTTGGTGTATGGATTTATCTT
>JABZFQ010000193.1 GCA_014237365.1 Desulfobacteraceae bacterium
ACGTTCCTAAGTGACTTCTCAATAAATACCGAACAAACCCGCTGGTGATAAAATATAAAAAAGCTGACTGTTTGAGCATTCAATTTTCATAGCTTCCTAACCCTGAACCCCTGAACCCCTGAACCTCTAAACCCCTGAACCTCTGAACCTCTAAACCCTGTTTTCATATCGGTGTAGGTCCAAGCAGATGTCCCTGTTTTAGGTATAATATCCGTCCCCCTGCTTTGCGGATAAGTTCTTTATCATGAGTTGCAACAATGACAGTGCCTCCACGTGTGTGAAAATCTTTAAGAAGGTTGAGTATGATATCGGCTGAATCCGAATCCAGGCTTCCTGTGGGTTCGTCGGCTAATATTATCTTAGGTACCCCCACGACAGCTCTTGCGATCGCTACTCTTTGCTGTTCTCCGCCGGATAAGCTTGGTGGAAGGGCATTAATTCTTTGCTCTATGCCAACAGTTCGCAAAACACTTCTTACCTTTTTTTCAATAAATTTTCTTTTTTTCCCCGACGCCTCAAGAACAAGAGCAACATTATCGAATACAGTCTTTGTGGATATCAGCTTATAATCCTGAAAAATAATGCCGAATTTTCTTCTCAGAAAGGGGATTCTTTTTGGAAAGATCCTTGACAGATTCATTCCATCTACCAGAATCTGTCCTTCTGATACCGGTTCTCCAAGGTAAATAAGTCTTAATAAGGTTGATTTACCGGCTCCGCTTGGGCCGCTGATAAAAAGAAATTCATTTTTGGAGATATTAAGGTTAATGTCAATAAGAGCTTTCTTTGAGCCATAATGCTTGTGAACATGAAACATCTGGATTATTGAACTTTTATCTTTACCATCAATCATTCAATAACTTCCTGTCCCATAGCCTTATATAGAGATGCCTTTGCAATTTCAAAGTCGTACAGCGCCTTATAGTAATTAGTCGTTGTTCTTGAAAGAAGCGTCTGAGCATCTATAACATCTGTAGAAGTTGCTATTTGTTCTTTATAGCGTTCTTTGTTTATTCTGAAGTTTTCTTTTGCCTGCTTGATTGCTTGTTTTGCCGTGGTTATATTTTTTTCAGATTCCAGGGTATTAAGGTATGCTTGTTTTACTTCTATGCGAATATTGTCTAAAATTTCAGTTTTTTGGTATTGTGCCTGAGAAAGGCGGCTCTGTTTTTCTTTAACTTCATAGTGGGACCTGCCCCACTCCCAGAAATCCCACGATGCAACAGCAGCTATACTCCAGCCTTCGGGGTCGTATATATAATCGCCTCCGTCAACAGCCCAGTCTGTCCCGCGTTTGAAATATCTGCCCTCAAGGTTTATTGATGGATAATAATTTTTTTGTGCAAGTTTTACTTCTTTTTCAACAATTTCGATTTCCAGATCAGCAATTTTTAATTCAAAACGGTTTTTTTTTGCCATTTTAAAGCAGTAATCAATATCATGTTCAAAAGTAGTATAGCTAAGGACATCTTCAAGTTTGACAGATTCATTCATCGGCCTGCGGAGAAGAATGTTAAAATTTGATTTAGCCATTTCCAGATTATTTTGGGCACCAATAAGTTCCTGTCTGGCGTTAGCCAGCTCGACCTTTGCCTGCAGCAAATCATTTAAAGGCGTCATGCCGACTTCATAAAAGTTTTTTGCGACCTCTTTTTGCGCTGTTATTTGTGTTACTGTATCCTGTGATATTTTTAAAAATTTTTCTGCCTTTAAAAGGAAAAAAAACATTTTTTTTGCTTCAAATATTATTTCCAGTCTTTTAAGCTTTTCATTAATTTTTGCAGCATCAACACCAAGTTTTGCGATTTTGTACTGGTTTAGTAATGAAAATCCTGTAAAAATTGGCTGAGTGACTTTGGAAATAAGCGTATATTCTTCTTGTGAGCCCGTTACTATAGTGCCCATCTTTGGTTTTTCGTCTATATACTTGTACTGATAGGTTGCATTGAAAGTTGGGAGAAAAGTTGTTTTTTGTTTTTTTTCGGCGGCAAGGGCTGCATTTGTTTCTTCTTTGCTTATCTTTAGAGCGATATTGGCCTTTAATGCCATTTCTACGCTATGTTTAAGAGTAAAGCTTCCGGCAGGTTCTTCTACAGCATAGGAAAGGGAGGAAACCATGAAATGGATAAAAATAAATATGGATAAAGGCAGAATGTATATTTTCATAGTGTTTTTGGATTGACCGCTTTAATTTTTGGTGGTAATTAAATTCTTGAGTTCAAGGAGTGCCGATCTCCGGTTTTTCTTGCTCTGAGCCTCCACCGATTCCCATTAATAAGCTTCCTCCATTTCGGTGGAGGCTTTTTATCTAATTATTACTTTAAAATCAACAATTTCTTTCCAAAGGAGTTTAGTTGATGAAGCAAAAACTGATGCAACGGCTTTTACTTCTGAATTAAAAGGGACCCCGATAAATGCTTTTTCAATAAGAAAAACCCGGAAGGACCACGGCATTGTCAGATGGATAGAGGGAGATATAAAGAAGAGGGACCTGTAATTACAGACGATGTTGCGACAACCGGAGATTTTCTACCATTAAAGCTATTGAAAGAGCGCGTTCAGAAGGGATGTAGGTAGTAAAGGCGGTAATTCTGTTGTGATAAAGGCCTATCTTGGAGAAGATATAGATGCTTAGGCTAAAGAATATAAACTCATTCTATGGAAATATTCAGGTGCTGAAGAATGTAAATATTGAGATTTCCAGAGGAGAAATTATAACTCTTATAGGTGATCACTTTTATGGGTAAAACTATTCATAATATGAGACCGGACAGGATCGTTTCGCTTGGGATCAGCCAGGTTCCAGAGGGACGGAGAATTTTTCCATATTTAACGGTTCTGGAAAATCTGGACATGGGAGCTTTTTTAAGGACGGACAAGAAAAATATAAAAAAAGACATGGAATATATTTTTGACCTTTTTCCGATTCTTAGTCAAAGGAGGAATCAGTTTGGCGGAACTTTGAGCGGAGGCGAACGGCAAATGCTTGCCATTTCAAGGGCAATAATGGCAAGGCCGGCGCTTTTGCTACTGGATGAACCGTCTTTGGGACTGGCTCCCCTTATAGTAAGGCAACTGTTTGAGATCATAAAGAAGATAAATATCGAAAACCGGACAACAGTTTTTCTTGTGGAACAGAATGCAAATCTTGCGCTGAAAGCAGCTCACAGGGGCTATGTTATGGAGAACGGACGTATAACTCTTTCAGATTTTTCAGAAAATCTTCTTTCAAATGAAAATGTTAAAAAAGCATATCTGGGTTTGTAGTTTTTCTGGGAATCGTGACACTGTCACGACAATTGAGCTGGAGCTATTTTGTAGCGATTCTACCGCTCAAAAGATGATCTTCAACGCGATTTCTATGCTGAGATGTGCCGAAATACATGACTGAACTACCGAAATGAAAAAGAAAAGTAAACAATATCCTGTTTCAATTCGTAATTGGGCGGAAGATGACCGCCCAAGAGAAAAATTACTCAAATATGGTGAGCACGCATTGACTAATGCCGAGCTCTTGGCGATTTTGATCAGGACGGGAACACCTGGTCGAAGTGCGGTTGATATTGGCAGGGAACTGCTCCACAAATACAAGTCGCTCCGCGCCAAGGCGCAGTTCGAGCATCTCGTAAATCTGCCGGACAGCAAGGGATTGCGCACAGGCCATCATTAGGAACGTGGACGAATTAACTTCCACAAGTAGGCGCACAGATTTGGGTCGAATTTGTTCGATCTTAGATCACAAAAGTTGAAGGAATAGCGAGCTATTTCAATATTTTTGTGATTTGAGATCGGGCAAAGGTGGCCCGAAGTTATGATGCATAGTTGGGGCAATTAGATAAAAAACGGTTAACGGTTGATCAAAACATAAAACTGTGAACAGTAACCCGTGAATCGTGAACCGACAACCGTGAACCATTACGCAGTAATCTAAATGGAATATTTTCTTGAACTTGTTCTTGGAGGGCTGACTCGAGGGAGTATATATGCCCTTATTGCCCTGGGATATACCATGGTATACGGCATTATTGAGTTGATCAATTTTGCCCATGGTGAAATTTATATGATAGGGGCATTTACTGCCCTTATTTTTACAAGTGTTCTGACCCTGCTGGGTTTTAACGAGATTGCAGTAATTGTGCTGGCATCTTTAGCGGCAGTGATATATTCTTCGGCTTATGGCTATACCGTTGAAAAGATAGCTTACAAGCCACTTCGCCATACTTCGCGTCTTTCACCCCTTATCAGCGCTATTGGCATGTCAATTTTTCTTCAAAATTACGTGCTGTTGGCACAAACATCGGATTTTCTTCCCTTCCCGAACCTTATTCCTGAATTTGAATTTATAAAGCCATACCGGCATATTATTAGTTCATCGGAGATACTCATTCTGATTACTACCTCGACAGCTATGATTTTACTGACTTTTCTGATCAAGTTTACCAGGACGGGAAAGGCTATGCGCGCAACAGCTCAGGACAGGAACATGGCTATGCTTGTAGGGGTAAATGTTGACCGTGTAATTTCTATAACATTTGTTATTGGTTCTGCATTAGCAGCGCTGGGCGGAGTCCTGATTGCCTCACATGTTGGTCAGATCAATTTTTATGTTGGTTTTATCGCAGGAATAAAAGCATTTACAGCTGCCGTGCTTGGCGGAATAGGCAGTATTCCCGGCGCTGTTTTAGGCGCACTTGTTCTCGGGCTGACAGAAAGTTTTGCAACGGGTTACATTTCAAGTGATTATGAAGATGTTTTTGCTTTTGGATTACTTGTGCTGATTCTTATATTCAAACCAGCGGGCATTCTCGGACGAGTTACAGATCGAAAACTGTAAGTGCCGATTTCACCGCATCCGCTGTGTTGCAGGCCATTTGCAGTGAAGTACTACGGCTTCATGGCCTGCGTCTTGCGGCTGCAGCAAACTCGACACTTACAGGATTCAGGTATAATTATTATATTGGATCTAACTAATGATTAAAGCTCAAGAAATAAAGAAATCATTTATAGTTTCTATCTGGTTTATGTTTTTGACATTTCCTATAATGGTAATCAGGGTCAATCCTATAGAAGAAATTGTTGAATGGCGCTGGAAGAACATGTTTGTTGTAGGAATCGGCAGTTTTTTGCTCTCATTTGTCTGGCGTTATATGCTGAAAAAAAGGGAAGCCGGGGAAAAACGAGCTGAAACCGGGGAATCAGGCAAAACTTTTTTGATTCAGAGGATATTGGAAGAACGCAGATTCTATATTCCTTTAGTAACAGGCTTAACTATTATCGCGGTCGCTTTTCCTTTTATTTTTTCCATGTATCAGACCAGTATAATGACAACCGCTTTAATGTATATTGTCCTTGGTTTGGGCCTTAACATCGTGGTGGGTCTTGCAGGGCTGCTCGACCTTGGGTATGTTGCCTTTTATGCTGTAGGGGCTTATAGTTATGCACTACTGAACCACCATTTTGGCCTTGGTTTCTGGTCGGTGCTCCCCATAGGAGCAGTCTTAGGCTTTATTTTTGGGGTACTACTTGGTTTCCCGGTGCTGCGCCTGCGAGGTGACTATCTTGCCATTGTTACCCTTGGGTTTGGAGAAATAATCAGACTTGTATTGGAAAACTGGAATGAATTCTCTTTTGGCCCAAGCGGCATTGCCAATATTGACAGGCCCGGTTTTTTTGGTATCCAATTCTCCCTTCAGGCCGCAAGCATATATCTTTATTTTCTTATGATCGGCTTTGTCATATTTACGATCATTGTAGTTAACAGGCTGCAGAATTCAAGAATAGGCAGGGCCTGGATAGCTTTGAGAGAGGACGAAACAGCATGCCAGGTTATGGGAATTGACAAAACCAGGACAAAGCTGAGGGCATTTGCACTTGGTGCAACATGGGCTGGAATGGTTGGTGTAATATTTGCCGCTAAAACTACTTTTATTAATCCCGCAAGTTTTACTTTTCTTGAATCGGCCATGATACTTTCAATCGTAGTCCTGGGAGGCATGGGTTCGATTTTAGGCGTAATTATCGGAGCGTTAATCCTGATCCTTTTGCCTGAATATCTCAGAGCTTTTTCTGACTACAGAATGCTGCTTTTCGGGGCCATAATGGTTATTATGATGGTTTTCCGACCCCAAGGCATAATTGCCAATATACGCCGAAGGTATAAATTCGATGGATAAGGATTCGCCCAAAAATAAATTTATAGTATAGGAATTTCCATTTTTTGCCTAATGAATTCGGTATTATAGGATATATGCGGATTTTTTTGAACGTCCAACATCGAACGCCCAACGTCGAACATCGAATAAGGGATGCCCCGTACTTTTCAAAATATCCGTCTATTTTCTAATATGACTGTTCCTAAAACAAAACAAAGCAAAATTCAGCAGAACTATATCCGGCAAAATGCGAATCTAAATTTTTATTGACGCTTTCAATAATGTTCGATTATATATTCAAATTTGACCAATTATAAATTTTTGTAAGGAAAAATTTGACATTTTTCATGAAAACTCAAAAGTAGTTTAGGAATGTGGACGAAATAACTTCCCCAAGTAGGCGCACAGATTCAGGCCACCTTTGCCCGATCTCAAATCACAAAAATATTGAAATAGGTAAGCTATGCCATAAACTTTTGTGATCTGAGATCGAACAAATCTGACCTGAATCTGTGCGCCTACTTGGGGAAGTTATTTCGTCCACGTTCCTAAGCCATTGGGGAGATTTTTATTTACACTACAAATAAAGTATAAATTTACAGATGAAAAATGCCAAAAATTTGTATCAATTTGAAATAAAAAGGGTTTAAAAAAATACAGGGATGAAAGATAATGAAAAAATTGCATTAGTTGTCGGCGGAAGTCGAGGGATCGGAAAAGCAATAGCAATCCGTCTTGCCAAGTCTGGCTTTAATATTTGGCTCACATATCAAAGCAATAACGATGCTGCCTATAAAACAAAGGAAGAAATAGAAAAAACAGGGAGATTCTGTAAAACTCTTTCATTTGATGTCTCTGATTATAAAGAAACAGAGGCAGCCTTAGAAAAAAAAGCAGATGAGTATCCACCTGATGTAGTGGTATATAATACAGGCATAACCCGTGATAACCTTATGATGTGGATGACAAAGGAAGAATGGGATTCAGTCCTTTCTGTAAATCTTGATGGATTTTACAATGTCATGCATGCTATATTGTTTCCAATGCTTCGCGAGAAACAGGGACGAATAGTCGTTGTTTCTTCCACTTCAGGCCAAATCGGTCAAGCTGGTCAGGTAAACTATTCTGCATCAAAAGCAGGATTGATTGGTGCTGCAAAAGCATTGGCAAGGGAAGTTGGAAAGAGAAATATTATTGTTAATGTAGTTGCTCCAGGAGTGATTGAAACAGATATGACCAAAGATCTCCCAAAAGAGAACATTCTGCCTCTTATCCCGCTTAATCGTTTTGGAAGTTCCGCAGATGTTGCATCGGTCGTTAATTTTTTATGCAGCGAAGAAAATATGTATATCCACGGTCAGGTTATCGGCATTAACGGAGGGCTGGCCATATAAATTGAAAAAGTATGATGATATAGTTGTGGGAAGCGGTATTAGCGGATTAACGATTGCTCTTTTGCTTGGCATGAACGGCCGTTCTGTTTTGCTTCTTGAAAAAAATTCACGTATCGGCGGATCACTTGCAAGGTTTTACAAGCAAGGAATTCCTTTTGATACAGGTTTTCATTTTACCGGTGGGTTTTATAAGAACGGAATTCTTCACGACATGCTGACCGTTCTTGGGATCCATGATTATATCAGACCGATTTATATTGCACAGGATAAAAACAACCGTTTTATTTTTGAAAAAGAACAGGCTGTATTTAATCTGCCGGTCGGTTACCAGGCAATTGTTTCAAAGTTCAAGGATTATTTCCCATCAGGAACAACCGCTATTGATCGTTATTTTGATATGGTCAGGGATGTCTGTTTCAAGACCGTTTCAATGGATTTGCGCAATATCACTCTTTCTCCAACTGTTATAGATGAGGATTATATAAGCCTTGACAAAGTTCTGAACAGCTTAACTGACAATCGTCTGCTCAAAGGATTGCTGTCTGGTTTCTGCATGTGCCACGGAGTTAAGCCTGCAGAGATTTCGTTTGCAAACCACAGTCGTGTCAGTTACGACCTGTATAAGTCTATGTCTCGTGTTAAAGACGGCGGAGATGCCTTTATCAAAGCCTTTAAAGAACGTTTTGCGGAATTTGATATCAATGTTATGTGCGGCAGCTTTATCAAGGAATGCATTGATATAAAAAATGATCAAGTTGGACGCTTTGTTTTGAACAATGGAGATGAAATCTCCTGCAAACACTGTATTTTTACTATTCATCCTCAAGAAATCTTAAAGATCCTTCCACAGAAACATTTGAGCAAGGCTTTTATAGAACGAGTTAAGTCTTTTGAACCATCAGCAGGTTTCTTTTCTGTTTACGGAATTGTGGAATCAGACAATGCTTTTGATACGGTTGAGCCAACAACTCTTTCCCTGTTCCCAACAGCCGACATTAACTTATTAATAGACCCGTATAACCCTGGCCCGCCTGCTATGGTAATCATGCAAAACACGGAAACAATCAATGCCAAATCATACATGGTGTTGAATGCCCTTGAAGTTTCTTTCCCGGAACATGTTGAGGACTGGAAAAATTCAAAACCGGATAAACGTCCTGACGGCTATATGAAATACAAGCAAGAACGCATTAATAATATAAGTAAACGCGTTATCAATATTTATCCGAAATATTGTGATTCATTTAATGTAGTCGCTGCAGCATCTATATTAACATTCAGGGATTATCTGCATTCGCCTCATGGTTCGGCTTATGGAATCAAACAAAAAATTGGACAGTTTAATCTTTTTGGCAAGCTTCCCCTGCGAAATGTGTATGCTGCCGGTCAGAGTTCCGTATTACCGGGTCTTGTAGGCGCAATGATGTCATCTTTTATTGTGGGACGTGCTGTAATCGGCAAAAACGATTACAATCATTTTATTGGGCGGGAATTAGACAGTTGAAAAGAGTTGTCATATCAGGTGTCGGCGCTGTTTCGGCTATGGGAAATGATGTTTCTTCGCTTGTCAAAGGAATCGAGGAGAAAAAAAGCGCTGTCCATTATATGGAAGGATGGGATCAATATATTGGCCTGCGCAGTCTTGTCGGTGCACCGGCAAAATTAATAAACGAAAAAACCATACCTCGCAAAAATAGACGGTCAATGGGCAGAATGAGTATTTTTGCCGTTCAGGCTGCTGAGCAGGCTCTATCTAATGCTGGTATAAAACACGATGAATTAACCTCGGGCCGGATTGGCTGTATTATCGGTTCAACAATGGGAAGCGCCAAAAGTCTTAATGAAACATTTGAAATCATGCTGCCTCAAAAAGATTTGACCCAGCTTTCATCAATGAAGTTTTTTCAGTGTGTTTCACATACCGCGGCCATGAATGTATCACAGTGTTTGGGCATTACAGGCTGCGTTCTTGCAACCTCGGCAGCCTGTGCATCAGCGTTGCAAGCAATCAGCGTCGGCTATGACTTAATAAGGCTGGGGAAACAGGATGCTGTTCTTTGCGGTGGTGCTGAAGAACTGCATCCTACAGTCACCGGTTCTTTTGATGTTCTTTTTGCAACGTCGTCAAACTATAACGACAAACCACATAAAACGCCCCGGCCTTTTGACAGAGACCGCGACGGACTGGTTTGCGGCGAGGGAAGCGGAATATTAGTAATTGAAGAATACGAACGCGCCTTAAAACGAAATTCAAAAATATACGCTGAAATCATAGGATACCATACTTGTGGAAGTGGTATGCATGTAAGCCAGCCTGACAAAAATTCGATAGCTTCGTGTCTCAGGCAAGCCCTTGCAAGTGCAAGCGTTTCCTCTGATGAAGTTGATTATATTAATGCTCATGCAACAGCGACCATACAAGGAGACAAAGAAGAAGTAAAAGCAATAAAGGAGGTTTTAGGCGATTCAATACCTGTAAGCAGCTTAAAGGGCTATATAGGACACACCCTGGGCGCATCAGGTGCTCTGGAATTGATTGTATCGCTTGCAATGATGGAAAAAGGAATAATATATCCCACCATGAACTTAGACAATGTTAGTCCTGACTGTCAGGGTATCAATCATGTAATGGAAGCTGTTTCCAAAGATATTTCAATTATGGTTAAAAACTGTTTTGCATTTGGTGGTATAAATTCCGTACTGGTATGTAAAAAATTATGAAACACAAAATCACGGAAAATGAAATAATTGCAATGACAAACCAGGTTTTTGAAGAGTCATTTGAGATAGAAACAGAAAAACTTCAGCCCCAAATGAATATATTTGAAGACCTTGGGCTGGATAGCCTGGATATTATTGATTTAATCGTTGCTCTTCAGCAAAAGTTCGGCGTTCAAATTCGTAACGATGAGCGAGTCAGGGATATTAGAACGCTGGAGGATGTTTACAGGTTTATTCTAAGTTTGAAAAATGAAGAACATTAAAGGCTTAAAGCTGATCATTTTCAATATTTTGTTTTACTTTTTATTTTTTCTATACTCGGCCATTGCTATGCCTGCACTAACTTTCCTTGTTGCATATTTTTCATTATTTATGTCTCATCGTAATACCATGAAGTGGTTTCGCCGAGCCATAAGCTGGTACGGAATGTTAGTTATAAAAGTACTTCCTTTTCCGTTGATCAGAATCTACTATAAAGATTATGAAAAAAACCATGGGTCAGGGCCTTATATTTTCGTTTGTAATCATAGATCTGCCACAGATCCTTTTTTAATGGCCTGCCTGCCATATGAATGTATTCAGGTTGTGAATATCTGGCCTTTTCGATTACCTGTTTTGGGTATTTATGCTCGCTGGGCAGGCTATTTAAGTATTAATGAGATGCCTTTTAAACAATTTTCAAAACAAGCGGTTAAGTTACTGAAACAGGGAGTTTCCATTATCGTATTTCCGGAAGGGACTCGATCAGGAGGCAGGTCAATGGGCCAGTTTCATGGTTCTATTTTTCGCGTTGCCATTGAAGCTAAATGCCCAATTGTGCCGGTATGTATTAGCGGCAACGAAAATATCCCCCCACGAGGTTCTTTTTTACTCAGGCCGGGAAAGATAAAAATACATAAACTGCCGGCAATAAAATGGAAAGAATTTAAAGATATTAAACCTTTTAAATTAAAAAACATGGTACGAAATATTATATCCAAAGAGGTGGCTGTAATGGACAGGAAAGAATAATGGAATTAAAGCAATACATGGATATAGAGTTTTCCGAACCTCGCATCATAAGAAAACTTCAAGAAAAAAGGCTTCGAGATCATCTTGTTTACTGCAGCAAGCATTCACCGTATTATCAGAGAATTCTAAAAGATTCATGTGTTGACTTTGAACGCATAACACTTGAACAACTTTGCGAACTTCCATTTACCGATAAATCAGATATTGAAAAATACAATAATGATTTTTGTGCGGTTTCGTCTTTAAAGATTGTTGATGTTGTTTTATCATCCGGAACAACAGGGTGTCCAACGCGTATTATGTATACTGATTATGATTTAAACCGGCTTGCCTATAATGAAGAAAAGTCATTTGCCGGATGCGGAATTACGGCAAATGATATAGTTTTGCTGACCTGCACGATGGATCGGTGTTTTGTTGCAGGTCTGGCTTATTTTCTGGGAATACGCAGTCTCGGCGCAACAGCAATAAGAAACGGTCTAAATACTCTTGAGAACCAGAAGGATATTATTTTAAGAATGAATCCAACTGTAATTGTCGGTGTGCCGACATTCTTGAAAAAATTGGGTTTATATCTGCAAAATAATAAAATAGATCCAGCAAAAACCACTATTTCCAAGCTCATATGTATAGGCGAACCCTTACGAAATAAAAATCTTGAACCACTGAAAATCGGCCTGGATTTAGAAGAAATATGGCAGGCAAAGGCATTTTCAACTTATGCATCAACAGAAACAGTCACAACATTCTGTGAATGTATTGCTCAACAAGGAGGACATCTTCATCCGGATTTGGCCATTGTAGAAATTATTGATGAAAACGGCAAAATTCTTTCTTCCAGGCATACAGGTGAAGTCGTTGTTACTCCGTTAGCTGTGGAAGGGATGCCTCTTGTGCGTTTTAAAACCGGCGACATAAGCTTTTTAATCACCGATCAATGTTCCTGTGGACGTTATTCTGCAAGGCTTGGACCTGTTTTGGGAAGAAAAAAACAAATGCTGAAAGTTCGTGGCACCACTGTATATCCACAGTCGATATATTCAGCCCTTGAAGAAATTAATGGCATTGACGATTATTATATCATAGTATCCAGTGAAACAGATTTGTCCGACAATATAGCGATATATGTTACGGTGAATAAAAATTCGTGTAATAGCGAAATAATACAAAATAAACTTCAGGCAAAACTAAGAGTTAAACCGACTGTTGTAATTACCAGTAAAGAAAAAATTGCGCAGCAGGTATACAATCCGGAGTCGAGAAAACCTGTTCGTTTCATAGACAGAAGGTAACTGCTTAGGTTCACAGTTGTCGGTTCACGGTTCACGGTTAGAGAACGATGAAGTCAATAAACACCGTAATAACCTCACATAAAATATAAATTTTTAGTTCTCACACTTGCCTGTCGCCGGCAGGACTGAATCTCTGGCTTCTTATCAGTCTCTGGCTGATATGTTTTGATCAACCGTTCCTTAGGTTCACAGTTGTCGGTTCACGGTTTACGGTTAGAGAACGATGAAGTCAATAAACACCGTAATAACCTCACATAAAATATAAATTTTTAGTTCTCACACTTGTCTGTCGCCGGCAGGACTGAATCTCTGGCTTCTTATCAGCCTCTGGCTGATATGTTTTGATCAACCGTTAACTGTTAACCGTGAACCGACAACCTGAGTAGTTACGACAGGAGATAAATAAAATGGCTAGCTGCCATAGCAGAATCTCAAATTTTGAATTTCCCCTTGCAGATATTGAAGACGCTGTAAAAAACGGCAACCTTCTTTCAATGGAGATTGAATTCAGCCTGCAATGCAATTTTCGATGTCCTTACTGTTATGTGCCGCATAATTCATATCCTGAAAATGAGATTACCAGAGAAGAAATATGCGATGTCATCCTTCAGGCAAAAGACCTTGGAGCAAGAAAAATTATTATTCTTGGAGGTGAACCTACATTATATCCTGACATTCTGGACATGATCCGGTTTATCAGAAAACAGGATCTTGAAGCCGAGATATTCACAAATGGAACCAAAATAACCGAAGATTTTGCAAAGCAATTATATGATAACAACGTAAGAGTTGTTTTAAAAATGAATTCATTTGATGAAAATATTCAGGATACACTTGCTGGGAAAAAAGGCGCTTTTACCCTTATTCAACAAGCTCTGCATAATTTAAAAAAGGCTGGATATCCTTCGGAAGAAAAGTTTCTTGCTATCAGTACGATTATCTGCCGGTATAATATTAATGAACTTGAAACAATGTGGCAGTGGCTTAGAGATCAAAAAATAGTTCCATATTTCGAAATTATTACACCTCAAGAAAATGCAGAATATAACAAATGGTTATATGTTAACTCAAAAGAACTCTATGATATTTTTACCAAAATTTCAGAGATTGATCGCACCAAGTATGGTCAAGTCTGGGATCCCCAACCGCCACTAATTGGTAACAGATGTTTGCGTCACCAGTTTTCCTGCCTTGTTACCTCAACCGGTAATATTCTGCCTTGTGTTGGAGTTGGCATACCGATAGGCAATATACGCAAACAACAGCTCAAAAATATTATAAAAGACAGCGAGGTTCTCTGTGATTTAAAGAATCATCTCAATACAATCAAGGGACCATGCAGAACCTGTGAAAAAGCTGAATATTGTTATGGCTGCAGGGGAGCTGCATATCAATTAACCGGAGACTATCTTGCATCAGATCCCTTGTGCTGGAAAAATATTGACCGGCAGGATAAAATTGTCCATTTGCCTGTCGCAGTTGATGAAATTATCCCCCAAAAATCTCCGATGAAAGTTATTGATACATTGATCAGTGTATCCGAAAGATGTGCAGATGTATCAGTAATGATACAAAAAGACATGCTGTTTGTTGGAGAAGACGGCATTGTTGATGATGCTGTTTATCTTGAAATGATGGCACAATCAATAGCGGCTCTCAACGGCTTTAAGCGGTTAGGCATATTAGAGTCGGCACCGGAAGGGTTTCTGTTGGGTGCAAAAAATTTCGAAATTTTTAAAAAATCAAGAGTTGGAGACAAATTGATAATATCTGTTTGCAAATATGCGCGGTACGGCAATTTTGGTGTAATAAAAGGAACAATTTCCAGGAACAACGACGTCCTTGCGCGTGGAGAAATAAAAGTATGGCATAATTCCAGACCTCTTATTGCGAGTGAAGCATGACCGAAGCAATTATTTCGTCCACGTTCCATAGTACCTCACTAAATTGTTACAGGAATTTCATATATGAAAAATTTAATATGTCCGGGATTTATGGCCGCAGGAGTGGCTTCCGGCCTTAAAAAGGCCGGTGAAAAGGATTTAGCCATTATTTTTTCAAAGATTCCTGCAAAAGTTGCAGGAATTTTTACCAGCAATAAGATTAAGGCTGCGCCGGTATTACTTGATATGGAGCGAATTAAATCCGGCATTGGTCAGGCAGTAATAGTCAACAGCGGAAACGCTAACTGCTGTACAGGCGATAAAGGATTGGATGATACAAAAACCATGGCAAGATCTGCGGCCTCAGGCTTTGGAATCCCTGATGACAGGGTTCTTGTGTGTTCAACAGGAGTTATAGGAGAGCCATTGCCGATTGATAAGATACAGCGCGCGATTCCCGGCCTTATTGATTCTTTGAAACCCGGAGGATTTTATGATTTTGCAAGAGCGATAATGACATCAGATACTGTCCCAAAGAGTGTGTCAAGGCAGGGTGAAATAGACGGTAAAGCCTTTACAGTAATTGGCGTTACTAAAGGTTCCGGGATGATATGTCCTGACATGGCAACCATGTTATGTTTTATCTGCACTGATATTGATGCAGATCATAAATTGCTCAAAAATTTTCTTGATAAAGCTGTTCGGCAATCTTTTAACCGAATAACCATAGATGGAGATACAAGCACTAACGATACAGTTATTATCATGGCAAATGGTTTTTCAGGTGCAGTTATTAAAAACGCTGAACATATGGATTATTTCCAGAATTTACTGGATGATGTGCTTATTGATCTAGCAAAGCAAATAGTTAGAGATGGCGAAGGGGCTACAAAACTTGTTGAGATATATGTTAAGGGCGCTTTATCGGATAATGATGCATATGAGATAGCGAGCACTGTTGCAAATTCAAATCTTGTTAAAACAGCGCTTTTTGGCGAGGATGCCAACTGGGGAAGAATTATTGCTGCGGCAGGAAGGGCGAGGGCTCCTCTTGATCAGAGTAAGATAAATATATTTTTTGATGATGTTTTGATGGTAAAAAATGGTATGGGATGCGGGAAGGCTGTTGAAGCTGAAGCGACCAGGGTTCTTATGAAGCCTGAGCTAAGCATATCTATTGACTTAAACATGGGCAAAGGGTGTGCATCTGTATTTACCTGCGATTTTTCTGTTGAGTATGTTAAGATTAATGCTGACTACAGATCGTAACCCGCAACCCGTAATTCGTATGATGCGACTTCAAAAATTTCTTTCAGTTGCTGGATTTTGTTCAAGAAGAAAGGCAGAAGAATATATTAAGGATGGGCATGTCAAGGTTAATGGCGAGGTGGTTTCCGTACTCGGGACAAAAATCGATCCTAAAACAGACCGTGTCAAAGTAAACGGGAAGCCTGTTGAAGCAAAGCATGATCTTATTTATATAGCCCTGAACAAGCCAGGAGGTTATGTTACAAGTTGCAGCCAGAAAGGCGATAAGATAGTGCTTGATCTGATAGATATTCAAGATCGTGTATATCCTGTAGGCAGACTTGACAAGGATTCTACCGGTCTTTTGCTTCTTACAAATGATGGTGAGCTTCATCACAGGCTCTCGCATCCTTCCTTTGATCATGAAAAAGAATATGAAGTTGGTGCATTTAAGCCGATTTCAGATGGCGCTCTTCAAAAGATGGCCAAAGGCATGCCTATGATGGGTACAAAAACCAGACCCGCTGATGTAAAAAGAATTTCTGCAAGGGTGTTTTACATCATACTTAAAGAAGGTAAAAACAAGCAGATAAGACGTATGGTAAGGAAAATGGGGAATAATGTTGTTCGACTTAAAAGAATAAGGATTTCAAATATAAAACTTGGAAATCTGGCTGAAGGGAGCTGGCGTTATCTAACGGAAGAAGAGAAAAAAGAACTTTTGTAGATGCATGGAAAACACCAAACATGATGGAGTATAAGATATGGTAACATTTGAATCTTTGATTTCACGTAAGAGTAAAATTGCGGTAGTTGGTTTGGGATATGTCGGGCTTCCCCTGGCTGTTTATCTTTCAAAACACTTTGAAGTAGTTGGCTATGATCTGAAGGCTGATAGGATTAAAGAGCTTGAATCAGGCCATGACCGAACACTTGAGGTCTCTGAAAAAGATTTGAGTAAAGCTAAAATACTTTTTACAAGCGATCCAAAAATCCTGTCCTCATGCAGCCTGATTATTGTTGCCGTGCCTACACCGATTGATGAGCATAGAATTCCTGATTTAGCACCTTTGATTGGAGCTTCAAAAGAAGTTGGGGAAAATATGGTTAAAGGATCATGCATTGTGTTTGAATCCACGGTTTATCCCGGTGCTACGGAAGAAGTCTGTGTCCCCATCCTGGAGCAGGAATCAGGGTTTATACTGGGGAGAGATTTTACCGTTGGTTATTCTCCGGAAAGAATAAATCCAGGCGACAAGGAGCACACTCTTGAAAGTATAGTTAAAGTGGTTTCAGGCTCGGATAAAGAAACAGCGGATTTTTTGTCTGATGTTTATGGTATGGTGGTAAAGGTGGGGATCCATACGGTTTCTTCCATAAAAGTTGCAGAGGCGGCCAAAGTTATTGAAAATACGCAAAGAGATTTAAATATAGCACTTATGAATGAGCTTTCCATGATTTTTAATAAAATTGAAATAGATACTTTAGAAGTACTTGAGGCTGCAGGAACAAAATGGAATTTCCTTCCTTTTAAGCCAGGTCTGGTTGGTGGGCATTGCATAGGAGTTGATCCATATTATTTGACTTTCAAGGCCGAATCTTTAGGGTACCGTCCTGAAATGATATTAGCGGGTAGAAGAATTAATGATAATATGGGTAAATATGTTGCAGAACAGGCCGTTAAGTTGCTCATTAGAGCAGGCAAGCAGGTATGCGGTGCAAAAATTGCGATACTGGGGTTTACCTTTAAGGAAGATGTGCCTGATTTGAGAAATACAAAGGTAATTACAATCATAAATGAGCTTAAAGACTACGGGGTGAAAGTTTATGTACATGATGCGCTGGCGGAAGCAAACGAAGCCAAAGCGTATTACAATCTTGAACTGCAGCAGGAGGATATTCAAAAACTTGCAGGGGTTGATGGAGTTATTGTGGCTGTTATTCATAAATCATACACAGAGATTGGTCTTTCTAAAATTGCCGGTTTGTGTACAAATGGGGTGCCGCTTGTAATGGATTTAAAGGGTTCCTTCAGCATCGCTGAAGCAAATAAACTTGGTATTACATATTGGAGACTTTAAAAATATTTTCGGGTTATGGGTTGGCTGAAACAAGTCGGTACTGGTTTAGGAACGTGGACGAAACAACTTCCACAACTATGCATCACAGCTTCAGGCCGCCTTTGTTCGATCTCAAATCCCAAAAATATTGAAATAGATAGGCTATTCCATCAACTTTTGTGATCTGAGATCGAACAAA
>JABZFQ010000172.1 GCA_014237365.1 Desulfobacteraceae bacterium
TGGGCAGGATTTTCCGGAGGTTCGAATCGTTTTGCACATTCCACCAATATCTCGCATATATCACAGAGCGGGGAACCATCCCCGAAAATCAATAACTTTGTTCTATTTTGGTTACACTCAAATTAATTAGGAACGTGAACGAATTAACTTCCACAAGTAGGCGCACAGATTTGGGTCGAATTTGTTCGATCTCAGATCACAAAAGTTGAAGGAATAGCGAGCTATTTCAATAATTTTGAGATTTGAGATCGGACAAAGGCGATCTGAAGCTGTGATGCATAGTTGGGGAAGTTATTTCGTCCACGTTCCTAAGGATTTTGGAGACAGGGTTCAGCACAGCGTTTTTGAATGTTTACTTGATAAAAGTTTTCTTGACAAAATAACTGGCAGAATAGATAAAATTATCGTTGAAAAAGAAGACAGTGTACACATTTATTGCCTTTGCGCAAACTGCGAAAGGGAAATCAGGGTTATGGGCAAGGGCAGGAAATAGAAGGGAAGGGATGTAGGGATTAGGGATGTAGAGATAAAAGTAGAGTGAAAAAGATGGGGAGAATAGAAATCTTTTAGGGAGTTAACCGTTTGGCAAAAATCCCATCAGTTATTTTTGGATATTGCAAATGATATGGAATTATTTCCCAAAAAACGTGTTGCCTGGATCATCTCTGATCAGATATTAAGATCGAGCAGTTCTATAAGTGCAAACATTTCAGAAGGTTTTGGCCTAAGGAGCAGCTCTGACTATATCCATTTTTTAGTTATTTCCAGGGGGTCAACAACAGAAACTCAGAACTGGCTGATAAAATGCAGGGATTTGGGATATATGACGGAAGAAATTTTTGATGAACGATCGGGAATTTGCAGTGAAATAGTGAAAATGCTGAATGCGTTAATCGGAAGTTTACAACGAAAAATAAGTTAATTTCGTATCCTATTCAAATTCCGTGGTAAATTAATTTACTCAAAAAATATCTTATTGATATTACAATGTTTTATTTTTTTAAAATTCAAATTTTTTCAGTTTTACCACGGAATTTGAACAGGATACTTAATTTCCTTATATCCCCCCGTCCCTCTGTCCCTTTTTTGTCCCTATTCCTTGAAGATATTTTGGAGAAATAATGAAGACTAATAATAGTGGCAACCTTTCTGTAAAATCAAGATGGGCTATCCGGCCGCTTGTTTCTGAAGAGGTATACACGGACAGGGAAGAACATCTGGAATATCTCTATAATGCAGCTATTGACGCTAAAATCCTCAGGACTATGTCCACTGTCCTTTTAGGGCAGAGGCGCATGGGAAAGACTGAGATATTCAAGCGGGTAGTAAACAGGCTTTTTTTCGGACAGGATAACTACCAGGACGAAAATGCTTCAGTTGTGCCTGTGTACTATAGTTTCAAAGATACTGTGGCGGATCGTTGGGATTTTTCCACAAAATATGTGGAGAATTTTCTCCGGTGGTACGCAGCCTTTCGCTTGAGAGATCCTCTTATTCTTTCTGAACAGGGAGTCACAAGAAACGATTTGATCCAAATTGTAAAAAAAAACCTGAAAATAACTCAAGGTCTTCAAGGCGCTTTGAACGTGTATGACGGGCTTTTGAAAAAAGATGTTACAATGCCTGAAGAGTGGGCATTGTGGCTACCCCGCCGTGTTTCTGACAGGGATGAGAGTACAATTGTCATGTTCTTAGACGAATTTCAAAACACCCGCCTCCCTCAATACAAGTTTGATATAGTCGGCTACATGCAGGAAGCAGTTGAATCACCAACATGCCCCCATTTTGTGACAGGCTCTGCCATGAGCATCCTGGCAAAAGAAATACTCGGAAGGGGATCTCTCTTTGGAAGATTTGACAGTCATCCCATAGAACAGATGACAAACTATTGGGGAGCACAGTTGGCCTTTAATGCTTCTTTCTATCATAAAACAGAAACAGAAGAAAAGATGTTGCCAGTTATAGCAGATCGTTGTGGCGGAAACCCATTCTACATCACAGCCGTAGTCCTTCAGGCTGCAAAACAGGGCAAACCGATTACCAGCGAAGAAATATTAAACGAAATTCTTGCAGTAGATCTTTCATCCGGCTTTATCTGGACTGAATTAAACGACCAGGTAACAAAGTGGATAGAAAGGATCAATGAACATAAAATCACCAAATGGATACTCTATCTTTCAGCATTAGAAGGAGGAGACAGGCTTGATCTCGACAGGATACAGAAAGAGCTTGCCGACCGTGAAGGAAAGCTTGTGCCAATGGAAACGATCCGTGATGTGCTGATAAAACTTTCCAGGGGCGATCTTCTCCAATATATGGAACTTGGAGG
>JABZFQ010000200.1 GCA_014237365.1 Desulfobacteraceae bacterium
GATGAGCCAGATCCAAATGGTTTACCATGGCCTTTATTTTCAACCGGGCTTCACGATCACCTTTTTCCGCCAGGATTTTTGCCATCTCTTCCCGCATTTCGGTCTCCGGCGGTTTCCAGCCATATGCTTTGGCGTGGAAATGGATCAGTTTTTCAGACATGGTTTCCCATTCTTTGCTTGATAGATCATGCAGGCGATAGATGTTTAAATTTTGCCAGGACTCAGCGTAATTTTCTTCAAAATAGGGAAATTCCTGTTCATTGTGAAGATATACACGGTCGTAGTCTTCCCCCTGAACTCGCATAAAGAAGTCGTCGGTAAAGGCGAAAATGGGATAGAGTCCGGGCAGAGGAGAGGCAGACGAAAAGAATTGATTCAAAATAGTGTAGCTTTTCCGGCGCACGTTGATGCGTAGCTGGCCAATGGATTCACCTTCATCAAACAGCAGAACCCAGCCTTTAAACCCTGTTTTTTGAAACATGGCTGACAGGCCGCATATTGCCTTAAAATATGGCTCCCATCCTTTGCAGACCAGGGATGCGTCTTTGTAAAATGGAACCTGTCGGTACTTCATGGCATGACGGAGACGAAACACAGGCAGGCTGTTTCCGTTCAGGGCGTTGGCAAGAAGCCAGGGAAACTCTCGGGGCCGGAATGCAGCATGTTTTTTTAAGCCTTTTTGCCGGTTGGAAAGCGGTATGTTATCCTGCGCCATGGCCGTTAAAATGGCTTTGAAAAAATGAGGCATGGATTCCGGGATGATGTCCAGCGGTCCGGTGCTGTTATTTTTCCAGGATATTTTTTGTTTGCCGCTCAGGTCTTTCCACCATTTTACCAGGGATGACTCGCTATCCGGAAAAGAAATTTGACTCACGAGAGCATGGTAAACCTGCCGAAAGTCATAAAACGGAATTTCCCTTGGATCAAGGTTGATCTGACTGGTAACGAACCCCTGTGCCAGGGCCCGTTGACGAATATAGGTAAGACTGTGGGATTTACCCTGGCCATAGGCGCCGCAGACACAAAGGTGAGTGGATTCATTTTTCTCCAGAGCTTTAACGCCGTGGTCAAATATACTGTTTAATTGCGTTTCATGGGCAGTTAACAGCCTGACACCAAAGGGATCGAAAAGCCCCTCCCGCAAGCGTTCCACCGCCCGTCTGAGTTTGAAATTGCCGGCGCTTTCTAATAGCTGGATAAAATTGGCCTTATCCATTGGTTACTTATCCCAACTGGGTTGCAGTTGTTCCATCTTCTCTTGTTCCATTTCCTGCTGACTGGAGACGATATGCTCGGTAAGATCAAGTGTTTCTGCCGGATCTTTGCCCTGTTCGGCCATATCCAGAATTCGAATGACCTGTTTGACAAAAAGCCGTACCTCGCTCAAGAGCCCCATCTTCTCCTGATTTGTACAAATATCCTCAAGAAGTTTGTTCGGCACCGACTCTGCGGCGTTCCAACGATAAGATATCTCGTGAATACGACGCAATGACTGCCCCAGATCGATCAACTCACCCGATTTCAACGGTGTTCGATGCAGATCGATCAAAACCCCGCGATAATTCAGACGCTTCTGCTGACCGATAGACCGAACACGGCTCCATAACGCATCGTAGGATTTAAATCCCTTTTCAGACAGCAATACGTCCGGAATGATGGAAAAAAAGATATGGAAATACTCAGACTGTTCGGTATTGTCTATCAGCAGCCGCACGTTCTCGTAAGCTGCGTTGCGCACTGAGGCGGACTGGGCGATGACCGTCTCCAGTTCATCTAACAGCAGAATAAATCCTGTATAGTTCAGATAACGTAGAAAGGCATTCAGGGAGTTGAGCATCTGCTTGCTGTTGGCCTTGTTGACTACTTCAAAAATCCCAAAGGGCTTAAGTTCCCGTTTGGTTGCTTTGCCTGCCTCGAACCAGTGGAAGATGATCTCCCTGTTTGTGGTGCGATCTTCTTTATGTTCTCCTTCCATCAATGGCAAAAAACGATTATGCGCCATGGCCACAAGCGCATTGGCAAAATTTACGTTCATGCCCGGCAGATTACGTAAGGCTTCGGCCAGATCAGCAATTTGTTCTGTTGAAGGAGAAGTGTCATTTTGAACCAGACTGTCTAACCATTGGCTCAGGAGATTTCGAATTCCAATGCCCTCAAAACGACCGCGAAGCTGACGCGTAATAGATTGATAGACGGCTTCGAATTTGTGAATGGGCACTTCCCGAGTCAACACGACAAAAGAGACGGCAAACCCCTGTTGCAACGCAAGATGACGAATTATTGACATAAAATGAGTCTTGCCGTCACCATAATCACCACTGAGAAAGCGGACTTTGGCCCCGCCTTCGGCAATATAATTTTTCAGATCATCCTCAATAAAAGTGAGCCAGTTATCGCGGCCGACAGTAAAAAAAGGCACATAGTCGGCCGGCACGCTCCCTTTTCGAAGTTCTTCAATAATTGATCTGGCCTGAAATGGTTCTAACTGATCAATTTCTTTCATAGGTATCATGTTTCACCCTCCAGAAACGAAATCCCTGAAATCTGTCGACGTTCGCCATTGCTGTCAATAAGCCAGAGAGAATAATTACGCCCCGGATCCAGCCTCAACTTCTTGCCGTTCGAAGCTCCTCCGATACCGGCCTCGAAATAACGCCATAGATCCACGCCAAACTGTTCCAGGCTGTAGCCCCGGAATTTGGACTTATCCATATTGGTGAAAAACGTTTTGCTTTGCAGGGAAATCACATATTTTAGATAAAACCGTTGAATGGGAACCGGATTGCCTGGGGAAATATTATCCATTTTGCTGATTTTAGCATACGTCTCGTAGAGGCCGTCAATAAATTTGTGAGGATCAAAAGGCCGGTCATAAAGTTGTTTTTTTACACGAAGGGCGGCAGTAACGATACGACGGGGATCAATGGATTTCAGTATCTTCTTGTTGATGGTTGTAATACGTTTGTTGAAAGCAATCTCCCCGTCAATGCCTTTAAGCACGCTGAAACGGGGAAAATCAATTTCAACAGGCAGCCCTGCTTCTTCTGCCAGCCGGTTAAGGTCTTTGATAAATTCCAGCCGGTATCTTTCCACCTGTTTCTTGGCGTATTCCCGCAAGCTGTCAAAAACAGGTTTGCAGTCCGTCAATGCCTTTTCCTGTTCCACGTTTTCAGCCATTTTTGTACGAAGCAGTTCATCCAACTGGAGAAAATCATCTCGAATTGCACAGCGGATACACTGCTTTAAAAAATCGGCCAGGTGTTGACCGCGATTCAACTTCTGCTGGAATGGACGAAGTATCCCGTTCAATTCTTCCTCGGTGTTTTGTAAAAAAGATTCTTTATTCATTGTTTTATTTGTGCCTGTTTGTGTGAGTCTATAGATAAATGGAAATTCCTATACTATTAAATATGATGAACTCGTAAAAAAATCACGAAGTTAACTATAGATGGGTCTTTTTACAACACTGTTAAATATATTTATCATATAAATCAATATGAAACAACTGAAAAATAAAAATCAACATTTCTAATTTTGAAGAATAACATCCCCCCGCACCCTATGTTTACCAGGCTATGAGATCTTTGAAAAATGCTCAATTTTGTTAAGGAACGTGGACGAAAGTTTTAAACGTAGGAATACAGTAGGGGCGACCCTCTGTGTTTGCCCTCTTTCGAGGCTTAAAATTTGAGCCTGACGCCTAAATTGGGCAAAAGGGGGCGTTTTACAAAGGTCTCGCTATATTAGCCCACCCAGGAACCTGTCCGCAGAAACAATACGAATTCCGTTTATAAGCCGGTCAACACCGGACTTTTTTATTACCTGGTACCAATATGGAATGTTGAGCTTTTCCCTGTAATAATGAAGATGCGGTGAAACACTCGTGTCACTGATCTTGACTTCAACCGCAAACCATGGTTTGTTATCAACTGTCACAAAAAAATCCACTTCCTTCTTATCTGCGTTTCTCAAGAAATTAAGATTCATTTTGTATCCTTCATAGTCATAAAGAAAGTGTACTAATTTCAAGAGATGTGATGCTATAAAGTTTTCAAACCTTTTTGCCTCATCGCTGATTTCCGACCAGTCTATCAGATAGAGCTTTGATTCCTTTTTTAGTGACCGATAATTTTTTCCAACAAATGGATAAATCCTGAAACAATAATAAAAAGTTTCAAGGATGTTCAGCCAGTTTGTCACGGCCTTGTGGCTTACTTCAAGATCTTCTCTGAGGGAGTTGACAGACAGAAGCGAGGCGACCCTGTCAGGGAGCATATCGCTGAGGAGCTGGATCCCCGCGATATCTCTGAGCTGCTGAATGTCCCTGATATCCTCACGAAACAACCTGCTGTTTTTCTCGTTATGCCATCTTCTCAATGTTCTTACATTCTGTTTGATAAAAGGCTCAGGAAAGCCTCCGAATCTATCAAGAGATAACAACAGATCTTTCTCATTCTTTGCGCTTAATGGCAGCTCTTTGGATACATCCGGCACGCGATGTCTGCCTGTTAACTCAGACATGGAAAAAGGATGCAGCCGATAGTAGTGATATCGACCCTGCATTGAATCCCCGCCTTTTCTGTAAAGGTCAAGACGAGCGCTTCCTGTAATCATAAATCTGAATTTTTCTTTGAGGGTGTCGTATTCCCCTTTTACAAATGATTTCCATTTCTTGTATTTGTGTATCTCATCAAGAATAATCAGATCAGCATTTCCAGGCCAGTCAGATTTCATTATCTTTCGGCGATCTTTTTGGCTATCCCAGTTATAATAGCACGGCGTAGAAAAGTTTGAGGCAATAATTTTTTTTGCAAGTGTTGTTTTGCCGACTTGACGTGCCCCACCTACGAATACCATTTTATCAAGCAGATCTTCAAGAATATATTTTGTTAAGTATCTATCTTTTAACATAAAAATATCATTGCATATTCAAGAAAGAGAGTCAAGATATATTGGCTATCAGGCAAATAAATTAGCAAACATATTTGCCTGATAGCGATAAAAAGGACACCCCCCATTTCATCAAAAATAAAAGTTTTATTCTTGACTTAGAATTATTCTAATGTTAGATTAAATATATTGTGGACTTAAAAGAAAAATTAGCCGAACTTAATGAAAAAGGATGTTCATTAACAATACAACGCCATGCGATTCTGGAATACCTGTATGAGAATCGGACACATCCAACGGTTGAGAAAATCTATTATAGTTTAAAGGAAAAATTCTCTACAATTTCAAGGGCTACGGTTTATAACACTTTAGAACTTTTAAAAAATTATGGTCTTATTCAAGAAATAACGATTGAAAAGGGCAAGTCTCGTTTTGACTACGAAGTCAAAACTCATCATCACTTCCTTTGTCACAGATGCAATCGTGTTTATGATGTTAATGTGGAGGGATGTCCGCTTGCAGGCAAAAAAATGATAAATGGACACAAAATTGAGGAGCTGAGGCCTTATATCATCGGCATCTGCTCAAAGTGTTTGCAGAAAAAGAAAAGTAATGATAATTTTGTAATGATGAATTAACAAAAAAGGAGGTTATGCATGAAGAGATTTTTTGTCTTTTTTTTCGCTTCCCTGATTACACTGCTATTTATGGCAGGTATTGTTTCAGCAGAAGAGGGAAAAGTTTGTATCGGGTGCCACAAGGCAGTAACACCCCTGTTGGTTAAGGATTGGCAGAGCAGTAAACATAGCAATAACGACGTTGCCTGTAATATCTGTCATGGATCCGAGCACAAGAGTAGAAAAACATCCCACTTAGCCAGGATGCCTGACGAAAACACATGTGCGGAGTGTCATGAGGAACAGTTTAATCAATTCACTAAAGGAAAGCATAATTTTGGCTGGACATCATTAAATGCCCTGCCTGTCACCCATATGGAGCCTGATGAACTGATGGAAGGCGGTAAAGGCTGCGGCGGATGCCATAATATGGGGGTAAAGTCCGAGGCCCAGAAAAAGGAATTGCGAGACAAAGGTTATACCTACCGGACAAATTCCTGCGATGAATGTCATACACGGCATACATTCTCTAAAAAAGAGGCGCAGGATCCCAAAGCATGCCGGACATGCCATATGGGGTTTGACCATCCACAGTGGGAGATGTATGAAAGCTCCAAACACGGAGTTAGATACCAGCTAAAAGAAATGGGAAAACTACCCAAAGACGCGGCCGCTCCTACCTGCCAGTTCTGTCATCTACCTGACGGAACCCATACAAACAAAGTGGCCTGGGGATTTTTGGGGGTAAGGCTTCCTCTGCCAAAAGATAAACAATGGGCAAATGACCAGACCACAATTCTTAAAGCGCTGGGGGTATTAGATCCGGAGGGAAAACCTACTGCCCGGTTGAATATCGTTAAAGCTGCTGATCTGGCACGGCTGAACCAGGAGGACTGGCAGTCTGAACGGGAAAAAATGATAAAGACCTGCAAAAAGTGCCATTCTGAAAAATATGCAAGGGGAGAGCTTGAAAAAGGCGATCAGATGATCAAAAAGGCAGATCGCTTAATGGCAAAAGCCATAAACATTGTAGCTGACCTATACAAAGACGGCATTTTGAAGAAACCGGCACATTACACTTACGCCTATCCCGACTTTTTACATTTTTACCAAACAGGGGGGTCCTACATCGAACAGGTACTATTCAAGATGTACATGAAACACAGAATGAGGACATATCAGGGAGTTTTCCATGCAAATCCCGATTATGCCTACTGGTATGGATGGGCGCCCATGACCAAAACTCTGGATGAAGTCAAGAAAATTGCCGAAGGTTTGAGATGTAAGGCCAATATCCAGCAATAAAGGAGGTAAGGAACGTGGAAGTTATTTCGTCCACGTTCCTAATGTTATGGGTGAAAAGATAGAATCGGGATGCGCAAAACCCATTGGGGGTTCTGTGGAATCTTCTTCAGATGAAGACAAGCAAACAAAAGAAAAGGAGATAATAAAAATGAGCGCACAAGTGGGGAAAAAAGCGCCTGATTTCCAGGCACCGGCGTTTCACGAGGGAATAATTAAACAGATCAAACTTTCCGACTATTTGGGTAAATGGGTACTGCTCTGTTTCTACCCCGGGGATTTTACCTTTGTTTGACCTACAGAGTTGACGGCAGTTGCCGCCAATTATGAAGAACTCAAAAAATTAGGACTTGAAGTCTTCTCAATGAGCGTGGACAGTGTTTTCAGTCATAAAATCTGGCAGGAAGAGGAGCTATCTAAAATGATAGAGGGTGGTGTTCCCTACCCGATGCTTTCCGATGCAGGGGGCAAGGTGGGAAAAGTCTACGGAGTTTATGACGAGGATGCAGGAGTAAATATTAGAGGGCGTTTCATTATCGATCCCGATGGGATTATCCTGGCCATGGAGGTTCTAACTCCTCCGGTGGGAAGAAATGTTGCGGAACTAATACGTCAGGTTCGGGCGTTTCAGCATGTTCGTGAAACAGGAGAAGTTATTCCATCCGGATGGCAGCCAGGAAAGCCAACTCTTAAACCTGGGCCGGAACTGGCTGGCAAGGTATGGAAGGTATGGAAACCTGAAAAGATCTCTTGATAAACCTCTATAAAAAAGGTGTTTGAAATGGGCATTCCAAAACAATTAAAACCGAATATACATTCGGTTGGAGCAGTTGACTGGGACAGAAGGTTGTTTGATGAACTTATACCGCTCCCCGATGGAACAAGCTATAACGCTTACTTAGTGAAAGGTAGAGAAAAAACGGCGTTGATAGATACGGTGGACACAATTATGGCGGATGTGCTGATAAGAAATCTCAACCAACTTGGGGTCAAAGTTATTGACTATATTATCGCCAATCACGCAGAACAGGACCATTCCGGATCATTACCGCAGATACTCGACATGTATCCCAATGCCAAGGCTGTTTGTACACAAAAATGTAAGATCATACTTATGGATTCACTTTTAATCCCTGAGGACAAGTTCATAACAGTGGACGATAGAGAAACCTTATCACTGGGAGACAAAACACTGGAGTTCATTCATGCGCCCTGGGTACACTGGCCAGAAACAATGTTCACATACTTAAGGGAAGAAAAAGTCCTTTTTACCTGTGATTTTCTTGGTTCTCATCTGGCAACCAGTGATCTGCTTGTGACCGACGGGGCAACAGTCTATGAGGCAGCCAAGAGATACTATGCAGAAATAATGATGCCCTTTAGGACAATTATTAAGAAAAATTTGGATAAAATAAAAAATCTGGAAATAGAGATAATAGCGCCGAGCCATGGGCCAGCATATAATAAGCCTGATTTTATTCTCAATGCATACGGGGAGTGGGTTTCTGACGATGTAAAGAACGAAGTTGTTGTACCCTATATCTCAATGCATGGGAGCACAAAAAAAATGATTAATTATTTTGTGGAGACTTTGGTTGAAAAGGATATAACTGTAAGGCAGTTCAATTTGTCTAAAACAGATATCGGAAAATTGGCGATGGCTTTAGTAGATGCTGCTACAATCGTAATCGGCTCACCCACAGTTTTAGTTGGTCCGCATCCAAATGTTGTTTACGCGGTTTATCTCGCCAATGCCCTGAGGCCAAAATTGAAATTCGCATCAATTATTGGCTCCTACGGCTGGGGTGGCAAGATGGTAGAACAAATTGTGGGAATGATCCCGAATTTAAAGGTAGAAATACTTGATCCTGTTGTTGTGAAGGGTTTTCCAAAAGAAGAGGATTTCAAGGCATTGGACAGATTGGCAGATGAAGTCTTAAATAAACATAAAGAACATAACATCGTTTAAAAATGGAAGAACAAATCCGAAAAGGAGGGAAGAACCATGACCAAGAAACTCCAGATTTACAAGTGTGAAGTCTGCGGTAACATTGTGGAAGTCCTCCACGAAGGAGCTGGAGAGCTTGTGTGCTGTGGACAGCCCATGGTGCTCCGTAAGGAAAATACTGTAAATGCTGCTAAGGAAAAGCATGTGCCTGTGGTGGAAAAAACGGCCGGAGGCATCAAGGTGAAAGTGGGAAGCGTTGCACACCCGATGGAGGAGAAACATTATATCGAATGGATTGAGATCATCGCTGATGGGAAGGCTTACCGTCAGTTTTTAAAACCTGGAGATGCATCAGAAGCAACGTTTGATATTGAGGCAGGAGATGTAACAGCCCGTGGGTATTGCAATCTGCACGGATTGTGGAAAGTATAATTGCCATTGCGCAGACAAACGGAATGGCAGAGTAATTCTTATCATCGCAAGGAGGTTTCCATTGGAAAAGCAGGCATTGCTTGACATGTTAAACAGAGATATCGCGGATGAGCATGCAGCCATCATACGTTATCTCGTTCATGGTTATATGGAAGGGGAAGATACGCCTCTGGGTGCGAGCCTCATTTCTATTACCAGAGAAGAAATGTGGCATATGCACTGGCTGGGGTTGATCATAGGCAAACTGGGAGGTGAGCCCAACTTTACACCTGCTCCATACCCCTATGATCCGACTAGCCGTGCTACGATGCTCAGATCCTACATCAAATACGAGGAGAAACTGACACCTCATTACAACGAAGAAGTGAATAAAGTTGATGATCTTCACATCAGGCGGGTCCTTCGGAGAGAGGCTTGGGAATCTTCCATCCATGCCAGGAAGTTTCAACGAAAACTGGATAAGTTAAGCCCGGAAGAAGCGGCAGGCCTTCCTGGAGAAGAATCTGAATTGCCTAAGGAATTGTTAGATAAGCTGCAGGCAGAGGTTACAAGTAAATATACGGAGATGTTGCAGCATCTTCGCACTTCCTGGGTTTTCCAACAAGATGAAAACATGGGCTGGAAAATCATGGACCAGGCCATGGAAAAAATGAAACATCTTGCACACTTTGCTGAAGACATCGCCGAGGATGGTATTCGACCTGAATTTAAACCCGGGCAGATAGATAAAAGCATTGCCATTGGATTGGCCTTGAAAAAGGCATTGGAGGATGTCCAGGCGGCTCGGGAACGCCACATAAAGTTGAGGGAAGACAGCGAAGTCAAGAAGCATTCAGGACTTGTGATCAACATGGACATCACCATTCAGCAGGAGGAGTATCAAGGAGCAGAACTTGAGGACTGGGGTAAAAATAAGGCAAAGGGTGACGTATAGAATCGTTTATGATTTATCCTTTACGCTGTTATATAACCTAAATTGAGCGATGTTTTACTTGATCTGCGCCGATCTCTTGCGCATAAAGGCTTCGCAAAAATCCTCGACATATCCGTGGGTATGCCTGCGGTTTTTGCAAATCCTTATGCATCAAGATCTCAGCACATATCTTCGCAAAAAATCGCTCAACTTAGGTATAAGCGTAAAGTTGTTGTCTTTCGCTTTTATCTTCCTGACTTCGCAACGAAGATCTGCTTACGGCAGAGCAGAAGCTTTGTGAGAGAAGCTTAGCGCTCTATCAGTAATTGTGTAAAACCTTGCTTTTTATTTTTTTCTGAAACAAGGAAATCCATATCAAACCATATAAGGAACGTGGACGAAATAACTTCCCCAACTATGCATCACAGCTTCAGGCCGCCTTTGTTCGATCTCAAACCCCAACAATATTGAAATAGGTAAGCTATCCCATCAACTTTTGTGATCTGAGATCAAACAAATTCGACCCAAATCTATGCGCCTACTTGGGGAAGTTAATTCGTCCACGTTCCTTATCAAAAACATCAATTAGAACGTTTGTTTCCTTTTCACGTCCATAAAGTTTTTGTGAAATCTGAAATTTATCCGTAATGTCGTGCACTGCAAGAAGAAATGGTTCTATTTTTCCTGTTTTTTTAAGGCTGGTTAGACATTTTTGAAGATCGTTTGCAATCCCCCTTGCACTTTTATATCTATTGTCAGCATTTTTGGAAAGAAGCTTCATTACAATAATGGAAACCGCTTTCGGAATTTCAGTGTCCAGTTCATGTAAAGGGACAGGAACTTTTGCTATATGACAATGGAAAAGTTCCATTGGATCATCTGTTTCAAAAGGCTTTTTGCCGCTTAATAATTCGTAAAAAGTAACACCAAGGGAATAAAAATCAGACCGGTAATCAAGATTGCGATTCATTCTTCCTGTCTGTTCCGGAGATATATAAAAAGGCGATCCATTTGGAAGAACCGGATTTTCAATTAAGGAACATGGACGAAATAACTTCCCCAAGTAGGCACACAGATTTGGGTCGAATTTGTTTGATTTCAGATCACAAAAGTTGATGGAATAGCTTACCTATTTCAATATTTTTGGGATTTGAGATCGAACAAAGGCGGCCTGAAGCTGTGATGCATAGTTGTGGAAGTTGTTTCGTCAATGTTTCTAATCTCATAATGAGTTTTTAAATTTTTGATATTAAAATTTGCCAATTTGTCTTTATCTATTGACATAATAAAAAAAAATGGTTTATGAATTCCTTTTTTATGTTAGAAGTCATAAAACGGTTAACATGAAATCCGGGGGCTTTTCAGCCTCCGCTTGTTCCTTAAATATATTGAAAGGAGATCTACTGTTTATGGGTTCCAAAAAAAGGGAGGCCAAGGAAAAACCTCTGGAAAAGATGACAGCCAAGGAGCTGAGAGAGATTGCCATTAAGATGTCTGAGATTACAGGCGTTCACGGAATGAACAAGGCTGAACTTATTAATGCTATAAAACTGGCTAAAGGAATTGAAATAGAATCCGGGAAAAAGACAGATTCAAAGGTTCGTGAAATAAAGAAAAAAATCAAAGAGTTTAAGGCAAAAAAGGATACTCTTCTTGAATCAAACGATAATAAAATGGCGGCTATTTATAAACGACGTATTATAAAGCTGAAGAAAAAAACACGCAAAGCCGCATAACTCATGATTAATCCTGCATCTCTGGCTTTTGATATTGATGGTGTTTTTGCAGACACAATGAATTTGTTTCTTGATATAGCTCGGGATGAATTTAATATTAACTGGATAAAATACGAATACATTACAAGCTATAGTCTTGAAGAATGTCTTGATATTGATAAAAAAGTCATAGATGAAATTTTGGACAGAATAGTTGATGGAAGCTATCATGCACCTTTGAAGTCAATTGATGGTGCGCCTGAAGTTTTAACCAGAATCGGCAGAACCCATTGTCCTGTTCTTTTTGTAACAGTTAGAACCAAAACAGAGGCTATTTGCAAATGGATACAAAATATTTTACCCATTGATCCAGCCTTGATAGAAGTTATTTCAACAACTTCATTTGAAGGCAAGGCAGAAGTCCTTTTAGAAAAGGGTATTAATTATTTTGTAGAAGATAGACTTGAGACCTGTTGTTTACTTAAAAATGTCGGGGTTGAACCAGTTCTTTTCAAACAGCCATGGAACATGAAAAGCCATCCTTTTATTGAGGTCAGTACCTGGAAAGATATTGAGTCCCTGATTACATTTGATGGTGATGAAATTTAATGAGTTCGTATAATTTGCAGAACCTGATCAAGTCTTATGTTGAATTTCTATCCTCTGAAAAAGGTTATTCAGTTAACACCTCTCGTGCTTATTTGCATGATCTGAATGAATTTGCGGATTTTCTTGTACAAAGCGAAATTAGAGGTAAAAAAAAGCAGAATAAAATATATGATTTTAAGGCAAATGAAGTTCGCTCTCTGATGATAAGGGGATATCTGGGATTATTACACAAGAAGAACAAAAAATCCACTATAGCACGCAAGCTTTCGGCTATACGTTCTTTTTTCAGATATCTTATCAAGCATGGTATAATTCAGAATAACCCTGCAGAATTGATACATACGCCCAAACAGGAACAAACGATCCCTGCATATCTTACAGTTGATGATATGTTCCGTCTGCTGGATTCGATTAAGACCGATAATCGGCTGGGGCTGAGGAATCGTGCTATTTTTGAAACACTTTATTCAACGGGGATACGTGTGTCGGAACTTGCTGGAATGAATGTTTTTAATGTGGATTGTACGAAAAGTATGATCCGTGTGCTTGGAAAGGGTGACAAAGAGCGAATTGTTCCTATAGGTGATAAGGCTTTAATGGCTATAGAGAAATATAGAGATAAATTGCATAGAGAAACTGATTTGCAAATCAGGGGGGATGGGCCGCTTTTTTTAAATAAAAATAATGGCCGCCTTACTCCAAGATCAATTGCACGCATCCTGAATAAGCTGGTTAAAGAATGCAGCCTTATGGTTCCGGTTTCACCCCATGCACTGCGACATACATTTGCAACCCATATGCTTGATGCAGGGGCGGATTTGAGAGTGGTTCAGGAACTATTAGGCCATAAAAGCCTTTCGACTACACAGAAATATACACATGTTAGTATCGACAGGCTGATGGAAACATATGACAAGACCCATCCTAGATCATAGAAGGTGATTAATGATATGAATTTTCATGGAACAACTATTCTTGCTGTTAGGCATAAGGGGAAACTGGCAATTGCCGGTGATGGCCAGGTTACCATGAATAATACCGTTGTAAAACATCATGCCAAAAAGGTCAGAAGGATCTATAATGACAAGATAATTGTAGGATTTGCCGGTGCTACCGCCGATGCTTTGAATTTGTCTGAGCGCCTTGAAGCAAAGCTGGAACGTTACAACGGGAATTTGACGCGAAGTGCGGTTGAACTGGCCAGGGACTGGCGTACCGACAAGTTTTTAAGGCGTCTTGAGGCAGTCATGATAGCGGCGGATGAAACAAATATGTTTCTTATTTCAGGCAATGGTGATGTTATAGAGCCGGATGAAGGTGTTATGGGTATAGGCTCTGGAGGCACAAGTGCTCTGGCGGCGGCAACTGCACTTATAAAGCACTCAGGCCTTGATGCAAGGGGTATTGTGGAAGAGGCGATGAAAATAGCGGGGTCCATTTGTGTATTTACAAATGATTCTTTTACCATAGAAGAGATGTAAGGAACATAAAGTCGATATGAGAGATCTAAAACCATCAGAAATAGTGAAAGAGCTTGATAAATATATTATTGGTCAGACCAAAGGCAAGCGTTCTGTTGCTATTGCCTTAAGGAACCGCTGGCGAAGGCAGCATGTTCCTGAAGACATTCGTGAAGAAATTATGCCAAAAAACATTATATTGATTGGTCCTACCGGTGTAGGAAAAACCGAAATCGCAAGGCGATTGTCTCTTTTGACTGACTCTCCGTTCGTAAAGGTTGAAGCTTCCAAGTTTACCGAAGTTGGATATGTGGGCAGGGATGTTGAGTCAATGATAAGGGATCTTCTTGAATTAACTGTAAACAGGTTAAAATCAAGAGAAAAGGAAGCTGTTAAGGAAAAGGCATGGCAGATTGCCGAAGAAAAAATGCTTGACCTGCTTCTTCCAAAGCCAAAGGTTCAGCAGGTCCGGAAGGACGAGGATTTAAAAGAAATACCATTGGAACTTGTAACCGGTAGTGGAGATGAAACTTCTTCTACAAGGGAAAAGCTTCGCGCCATGCTTCGTGAAGGAAAACTTGACAACAGATTTGTTGACCTTGATGTTTCAGAAAGAGCCATGCCTGTTGTGGAAATTTTTTCAAACATGGGGATGGAAGAAATGGGCATCAATTTCAAAGACATGTTAGGTGGAATGATGCCCAAGAGTAAAAAGAACAGAAAAGTTAAAGTGTCTGAAGCCATGGAAATTCTTGCCCAGGAAGAGGCCCAGGCCCTTGTGGATATGGATAAAGTTATAAGCAGGGCGATTGAAAAAGTTGAGCAGTCGGGGATAATTTTTCTTGATGAAATAGATAAAATTGTCGAGAAGAACGGCGGGCATGGGCCGGATGTGTCCAGGGAGGGTGTTCAGCGAGATCTTCTTCCTATTGTTGAGGGGAGTACAGTTACTACCAAGTACGGTTCGGTTAAAACAGATCACGTCCTTTTTATAGCATCCGGAGCCTTTCACACAATCAAACCTTCTGATATGATACCGGAACTCCAGGGAAGATTTCCCATCAGGGTAGAACTTGACTCTCTTGGGAAAGAAGACTTTGTAAGGATACTGACCGAACCTAAGAATGCTTTGCTTCTTCAGTATATTGAGCTTTTAAAGACCGAAGATGTTGAAGTCGTCTTTGAAGACAATGCTGTTGATGAAATAGCGCGAATTGCTGAAGAGGTTAACAATCTTACTGAGAACATAGGAGCAAGAAGACTTCATACGCTCATGGAATGTATGCTCGAAGACATTCTTTTTAGCGCTTCAGACATTAAAGAA
>JABZFQ010000113.1 GCA_014237365.1 Desulfobacteraceae bacterium
TTCTGGATTGCGCGCATGATGATGATGGGTATCCATTTTATGGGAGAGGTACCTTTTAAAGACGTTTATATACATGCACTGGTACGCGACGAAGAAGGCAGTAAAATGAGCAAGTCAAAGGGAAATGTAATTGATCCGCTCACTGTTATAGATCATTATGGGACTGATGCATTCCGTTTTACTCTGGCTGCCTTTGCTGCTCAGGGACGCGACATAAAGATGTCTGAAAAAAGGGTCGAAGGATACCGCAATTTTGTCAACAAGCTCTGGAATGCCTCTCGTTTTTCCCTTATGCATCTAAATAAAGGCTATGACGACATTGATTACAATCAACTTTTACTTCCTGACAGGTGGATTTTATCCAGGCTAAACATTGTTTCGGAAAACGTTAATGACGCGCTGGATAATTACAGGTTCAATGAAGCTGCCGGGACAATTTATAAATTTGTATGGCACGAGTTCTGCGACTGGTATCTGGAAATAATCAAGCCAACTTTATACGCAAAAGAAAAGCAAAACGAGCGTCAGTCAACTCTGAGCGTTCTCTGGCGGCTTCTGCATGATATACTTCTTCTTCTTCATCCTTTTATGCCTTTTGTTACAGAAGAAATCTGGCACAAGTTGCCTGGGACAGAAGGCTCCATAATGAAGGCTTCATTTCCTGCAACTTCTTCCGATTATCTGATTGCCAGAAAAGACCCTGAAGCTGAATCGAAAATAAAAATTATAACAGAAATTATATCCGGCATAAGAAATATAAGGGGAGAAATGAACATAGCCCCGTCTTTAACCCTTGAAGCCTCGGTTCAGTCGCAGGATAAATTAAAAATTGAAACCTTAAAGCAATATCAGGACATCATAATTAACCTTGCAAGGCTTAAATCATTTTCAGCAAGTAAATCCGGAATAAAGCCAAAATCATCTGCAACCGCTATTGTAAATGGAGCTTCAATTTTTGTATCACTTGAAGGCATAATTGATTTTGCAAAAGAGGCCGGTCGCCTTGAAAAGGAAATAAACAAACTGGCAAAAGAACTTTCTGCTGTTTCAAATAAACTCAGCAATAAAAATTTTCTCAGCAAGGCACCTGCGGATGTGGTAGAGAAGGTTAAAGAAAAGAACATGGTTCTTCTGGAAAAGCAGAAGAAACTTCAGGCAAACCTTGAAAAAATAAAACAATGTGAACTTTAAAATGCATTCAATAAATCATCTAATAGAAATCGCCCTTGAAGAAGATATTGGCCCAGGAGATATTACAACTGAAAACCTTATTGATAAAAATCTTAAAGGAATTGGCGAAGTTGTTGCAAAGGAACCTCTTATAATAGCAGGCATTGATGTTGCCCGCCAGGTTTTTGAACAACTTGACCCTGATATTGCTTTCAGGCCGAATTTTAAGGATGGCGATTTTATCGAAAAAGGCAAAATCGTGCTGGAAGTTGAAGGCAAACTTCGTGTTTTGCTGATGGGGGAACGTACCGCCCTGAATTTCCTGCAGCACCTTTCAGGCATTGCAACTCACGTTCACTCATATATGGACAGCATTGCAAACAAAAATGTCCGTCTTGTTGACACAAGAAAAACAACTCCGGGCTTGAGGAGTTTGGAAAAATATGCGGTCCGGGTCGGCGGAGCCCATAATCACCGTATGGGTCTGTATGACGGTGTCCTGATCAAGGACAATCACATCGCTGTTTGCGGCGGCATAAAAAAAGCTATAGAAAGTATCAAAGATAAATTATCCCATCTTGTGAAAATAGAGGTGGAAGTTTCCGATCCGGATAGCATAAAGCAAGCATTAGAGGCCGGTGCCGACGTTATCATGCTGGACAATATGGACATAGACCAGATCAAAAAAGCAATTAAGTTCATCAATGGAAAGTCTGTGGTTGAAATTTCAGGTGGCGTAACAACAGACAGCCTGAATCAACTTGCCGATACAGGGGCAGACATTATTTCAGCAGGTGCCCTCACCCACTCTGCAAGAAGCGTTGATATCAGCATGCGAATCAGGTCAAATAATAACAGTTCACGGTTGTTGGTTTACAGTTAACAGTTACAACAAATGATACCCATCCGCGACACAATCCCCACCAGAACCTATCCCATAGTCAACAATGCCCTCATCGCCATCAACGTGGTAGCCTTCCTGGTAGAACTGTCTCAGGGGCCGGGGCTGGAACGCTTTATATACATGTACGGACTTGTGCCTGCCCGTTACACTATACCCCAAATTGCATCTTATTTTACGACAGGCCAGCAGCTTGTCTCACTCATTACCTTCATGTTTCTTCACGGTGGATTTTGGCACATTCTTGGCAACATGTGGTCTCTTTACATTTTTGGCGACAATATTGAAGAGCGCCTGGGCCCCCTGCGCTATCTGGTTTTTTATATGATATGCGGTTTTGCGTCAGGCATTTCCCACCTTGTTTTTAACTATAATTCAACAATGCCGACAATTGGGGCAAGCGGTGCAATTGCAGGAGTAATGGGAGCCTACTTTATCCTTTTTCCAAAAGCAAAGATATTGACACTTATACCGATATTTTTTATACCCTATTTTATTGAAATACCTGCATTTTTCTTTCTCGGTATCTGGTTTGTTTTTCAGTTCCTTAGTGCCACGGGAAACTACGGCCAAATGGCAGGCATTGCATGGTGGGCTCACATAGGCGGATTTATCTTCGGCATAATTTTTATAAAACTGTTTCTTGCCCTGCCCGGAGGCGGTGTTAGCAAGAGGTTTCGGAAGATGGCCGAAAAAAAGAAATCCTACCGTCTGAAGGTTATCCGGCCTGTCGGGATGGCAAATAATCCAAACCTTTACGGCACAATTACTATCACACACCTTGAAGCCATTACAGGAACCCTGAAACTTGTAAACATCCCCTGGGGTTTTCAGAAAAGGCTTTTTAAAGTAATCGTTCCTCCCGGCATAAAAGAAGGAAGCCTGCTGAAGCTGAGAGGGCTGGGAAAAGATGCGTCCCATGGACAGAGAGGTGATCTGTTACTTAAGGTTGCTATTCAGTAATATTTTAATAGTATATTTTTGACAAACCAGAATTTACAGGATATTCAAAATCTAAATTATTGATAATTTTTCTGTTAAGGAACTGGGACGAATTAACTTCCGCAAGTAGGCGCACAGATTCGGGTCGAATTTGTTTGATCTCAGATCACAAAAGTTGAAGGAATAGCGAGCTATTTCAAGATTTTTGGGATTTGAGATCGGACAAAGGCGGCCTGAAGCTGTGATGCATAGTTGCGGAAGTTGTTTCGTCCACGTTCCTTATTATCCTGTCAGATTTTTTTCAAAAGGCTAAAATGAATTATAAAACTGTAATTTTTGATCTTGACGGCACACTTCTTAATTCGCTTGAGGATATTGCCGGCTCAGTAAACAAAATCCTTGCAGCCCATTGCTTTCCAACCCATAAACTTGATGATTACAAAATATTTGTCGGGTCAGGCATAAGCGAGTTAATGACCCGAGCCCTGCCTGAAGAAAAAAGAGATCCAGATACAATTGATAATTATGTCAAAGAATTCAGAGAAGAATATGGCCGCAACTGGAATGTAAAAACAAAGCCCTATTCGGGTATTGCCGCAATGCTTGATGAACTGGTATCAAGAAAAATAAAGATTGCCGTGCTGTCTAATAAACTGCATGCATTCACAAAACAGTGCGTAGATGAACTTCTTTCTCGCTGGAAATTCAATATTGTCATCGGCCTTCAAAACGGTATTCCTCCAAAACCCGATCCCACAAGCGCGCTGCAAATAGCAAAGCAATTAAATATCGACCCACCGCATATACTTTATGTTGGAGATTCAGATATAGACATGAAGACAGCCGTGGCAGCGTGCATGCATCCAGTTGGTGTGCTGTGGGGTTTCAGAACAAAGGAAGAATTGCAAAAAAATGGAGCAAAAACATTGATTGAGCGACCACAGGAACTCCTTGATCTAATTGAGTAATGATATTTTTCATTGAATGTGCTCTTACAAAGGCCATGTTTCCCTCGTTGCTCCTCAGTGTCGCCAAAACTGGACTATTTTTGGGCGAGTCCTAAAGGCGGAGATTTATACCCTATGCCCTTTGGAAATGAAAAGGAACGGGAAAAAGGCGAATCCTAAGATTATGGAAAAAATTTTCATTGCCGATGCCATGCTTGGAAGACTCGCAAAATGGATGCGGATAATAGGATGTGATGTTGAATATTTTCAGAAAATATCGAATAATGAAATTTCAGAAAGAGCTTTTCATAGCGGGCGTATAATTCTGACCAGAGATACAATGTTAATCAGAAGAAAAATAAACAGGGAAAACTGTTTTTTTATTAAATATGATCATTATCAGGATCAGCTAAAACAGGTTGTAAAAGCTTTTTCAATCAATCCAATGAAAAATCTCTTTACTCGGTGCCTTTTATGCAATAAAAAGCTGCTAACTATTGATAAAATTTCTGTTGCAGACAGTGTGCCGGAATATGTTTATTATACTATGGATAACTTTAAAACCTGTCCCTCCTGCAACAGACTTTACTGGAAGGCTACGCATAAGAATAGTGTGGTTAAACAATTAAAACAAATACTGGGGTTAAAATAATTTTGTCTGAGGAAAATATTATAATTCATAAAGCAGAAGTCAGTACAAAAGTGGAGAAGTACAGCGGAATTGTTTCATTGATTCTTGTACAGAAAGAAGATGGCTGGACATATGAGATCGAAGATATGAGCCACGGAAATTTAGCCTTAACCTGGAGAACTAAATCACCGGAAAAAGCTTCCAGCAAACTAAGGGACATTTACAAAGACAAAGTCTGGAATTTTAAGATCCTGGAATAATTGACGGATTTCCTTCTTCTATCCTTGTGAAATTAAGGAACGTGGACGAATCAACTTCCACAAGTAGGCGCACAGATTTAGGGCAGATTTGTTCGATTTCAGATCACAAAAGTTGATGGAATAGCAAGCTATTTCAATATTTTTGTGATTTGAAATCGGGCAAAAATGGTCTGAAGCTGTGATGCATAGTTGGTGAAGTTATTTCGTCCACGTTCCTAATTCATCTTGCTGAACAGAAAAAGCCATGAATCCGACTGCTTCTGAGGCATGATTTATTTCATCGTCATAGGATTGATCTTCACTGATTTTTACATCAACTCCTTTTGTATCCTTGTTTTTCCAACGCATATTGGCAGGGTCAGTCTCATTAACCGTCTGCATATCAGCAATAAATACAGGCGTATTTTCGAATGTTTGATTAAATGAAATTTTTTGGAAATCATGATTTATACCAAATTTAATATTTATTTCAAATGCAATGCTGTTAACAATGCCGCTTGATGGTTCCCAAGCGATATATGCGACATCTTCTGTTAAATGGTGTTTAGGCTTTCGTTCCTGTTTCTGCAGGCAGAATGCGAATCCATTGGTTTCTTTAGTTACAGTTCTGCAGAATACTGCATCAGACTCATTATAGCTGACAACAGCGGCTGTTACCACAGGAGTATAATTGAATTTACTTTTGAAGTTTACGATTTCATCAAATGGGGTAGTATTATCAGTAGTAAAACTTCCTGCTTCGACCATGGTTCCATCCGCTAATGTATAACAGCTCCGCTCCATAATTATGTAGCCGACTGTTTCGTATTTATGCTTACCCTTTTTTTTCTGAATGCTAATATCAAAGCCTGTATTATCAACATTTTGTATTCTCAAAATTGCAGGATCAGTTCCATTATAACTTAATGATTTAGCTACCACTACAGGATCAAAAAAGTGTTCGCTGAATTCAATCCGATGCCATTTATGCTTTATACTTACTTCCCCTGTTTCCATATAAGGAAATAAAGGCCTGGAGTCATGGTCAGACGGATTAAATTTATAAGCAAGTTCCAGTCCGTCTAAAAAGCCGTCATTGTCAGAATCCGGATCTAAAAGATTTATAATTGAATCATCATCATCATCATGATTCCAACAATATTCCCAGTATTCTACTTCATTTCCATCGGTTATGCTGTCTCCATCTGTATCAGCGTTGTTAGGGTCGGTTCCGAAAAAATTGATTTCCCCTTCGTCTGTAAGTCCATCTCCATCTCTATCAATAGTAGATTGAGAGACATAATAAAAAATTTCTTCAGAAAAATCACTTTGATGGTCCTCAATATAATATGCAGTTACTGCAAAATAATATGGGCCTGGATCCAGCTCCATAATTGCATGGGTCTGTTTGCCAACATTATCAATTTTAAACTCGTAATACTCGTGATTTTCTTCATGTCTGCTTGAATAACCGTAGTATACTTTGTAGCCGGCAACTTTTTTTTGGCTTGGATTCCACTCCAATCTTACCTCGACAGCGATGGAAATAGCGGGTATAAAGAGCATAAGGACTAAAGCCAAAACTACAATTCTGTAAAAGCGATACATTAACATGTCTAATATCATACTTTTTATATACCTTTAGTGTTCACTGATGTTACTGATTATTTCGTCCCCGTTCATTATTTAAAAGGGTTATAGCTCGTAGGTTAGGTTGAGTTTGCGAAATCCAACCTACCTGGCTTTAAAAGCCTTAGCTACCATGTTTAAATATTCCTAACCCGACTTTCGCTATTTAAAAAAAATGCCTATATTCAATGGGTTATGGCTACAGTCACTACAGACATCCTTCAAGTTTTGTTTAGACTAAATTTTTCTTTATTGGTAAATTTTTTCTAAATTCGTGGCACGATTTTTGGGACCATTTGGAACTATAGAAAATAATCGATTTTGGGCTTCACCTAACAGGTGAAGACAATTGAGTGTAACCAAAATAGAACAAATTTATCGCTTTCCGTCAATTGTTTGAATAAGCTTTAATAGGAGTAAAAGGGCATTACTTATTGTTTTTACAACAAATAATTGGTTTTTATCTATCTTTTAATCCAGAGGATTCTGAGTTCATCAAAGTGGAATTGTTCTATTTTGGTTACACTCAAGGCAATTTTTGAATATTTCGTGTAATTTCAGACTACAGCAAAAATTATGCCACGAATTTAGGTTTTTATAATCAATTTCTACATTAGAATACCTCCTAATTTTATCAGGATAAGCTAAACATAGAAAATAGATCATGTCAAGATATATTTTTATCTCGTAGTGATTTACACAGGCACTACATTTGATCTCAAAATTTTATTCCCTTTATTATCAAGTAGTTATGTTTTTCAACAAAACTACCTAAACTCTACAACTAATTGATATTGTTACAAATTACAATTTTAAGAGAAAATTTGGCTTGAGAAAAGAGCGAGAGTCGGGTTAAATATGGGAAGCTGCAGTTGCGGGTCAAAGCGACCGTCAGCAGTTTTTGATTTTTGGACTTATATCTAACGATTCTTCTCTGGAAGGAAATATAGATTTTAGAGATGTGGATCGCCATGGCCAAATTAATAAGCAAGGATCATGCCAAATTAAATGGTTGCAAGCAAATGATACGATTTCAGATAGTTAACTGAAATGCATAGAAAATCAGGAACATAATACTATGGATTTTAGTATGAAATTGTGAAGTAAATTATATAATTTTATGGTATTTTTTACACATCTTGAACTATTAACCCTGGAACTTTGAAACATGAATAGTTACAATTATTGATTTGTGAGTTCTCAAATGGAGAAAGCATGATGCCAGGCCATCTTTGATTAATCTACATTCACGACATCCTCGAAATAGAACGAATTATCTGTTGAATATAAAACAATTTCAGCGTATATTTACAGTTAAAATACTTCAGACATTTCATAGTTCATTGAAAAAACTGTAAACTATGAACCGACAACCGTGAACCATAAACGGTTTGTCCTTTCAAATAATATTTGATCAAAATTTCGGGAGGTCGGCTATGTCAGGAAAAGAATCAATACCCCTTGAAGATTTTTTGAAACATCCTGAAGTTCAAAAGGTAACCAGCAATATTAACCAGGCATTAGTTGAAAGGCGAAAATATACTCCTTCTGTATGTAAAGTTTTTACATATCCCTATACTGCCTTGCAGAATAATTCTAAATTTAGATTTGTCATTGATAATGAAGCAAAAAAGCAATTGCCGAAGATTATAGATAATAAGGTACAGAGCATAACCGGCGCTGATGACCTGGGAGAATCTTTAAAAGAAAAATACTGCAAAAAACGTAATATCGGCATTGTATTTTCCGGAGGACCTGCGCCTGGAGGCCATAATGTTATTGCCGGTCTTTATGATGCAGCAAAAAAATCCAACCCGGAGAATAAAATTTACGGTTTTTTGCTTGGACCGGATGGAATACTTGAAAACAAGGCTATTGAAATTACCGACAGTATTATTGACTCGTACAGAAATCTTGGCGGTTTTACAATGATAAACACCGGCAGGACTAAAATAAACACAAAAGAGAAAATGGAGCTGTCAAAAGAGACTTGCAAAAAGCTTGAACTAGATGCTCTTGTGATAGTAGGAGGAGATGATTCTAACACAAATGCGGCATTTCTTGCTCAGGAGATGTTTGAAGACGGCATTCAAGTCATTGGTGTGCCTAAAACAATTGATGGGGATATACAAGTCAAAGATGCTGATGGTAATATTTTATGCGCCATATCATTTGGATTTCATACAGCAGCAAGAGCTTTTGCAAATGCAGTAAGCAGTCTTTGTACTGACTGCAGTTCTGATGTAAAATACTGGCATATATGCAAGGTTATGGGAAGGGTGGCCAGCCATTTAGCGCTTGAAATAGCGTTGCAAACCCATGCAAACATGACTCTGATCGGTGAAGACCTGGCTGACTATATTGACAAAAAGAGACTCGAAAAGACAAAGAAAGATGGGATGACAGATTATAGCGCCTATGGTATTACGCTGCGACATCTTTCGCGTATAATTTGCGAAGGTATTGTTAAAAGAGCTGCTGTTGGAAAAAATTACGGCGTAATTGTAATTCCGGAAGGTATTCTGGAGTTTGTTGATGAAATACAGATTTTTATAATCAAGCTTAACGCAATTATTGCTGAATACAACCAGGCACATGATACTGATTTTCACACTGATTTCCCGCTTCTTGACGATAAGCTGGAATATTTACGCAGGCTTGCGAGACTTTCGCGTGAAGATAATTTGTTTTCGATCTGGAATACAAGGGATGATGATCTTTTCAATGATATACCCGCATTCTTCCAGGAAGGGCTTTTGATAGAAAGAGACAGCCATGGGAATTTCCAGTTTTCGCTGGTTGAAACAGATAAGGTAATAATGGGACTGGTAAAAAATTATTTAAATATTCTTAAAGAAAAAGGGATTTATAAGTTAGGGATTGATAATTCTTATTATAGAAAGACTCTATCAAAAGGCGGGCTTGATCCTGATTACTTTGGCCCCATACTTTTCAAAAACTATAATAAAGAAGATAAGTTTTTCCTTTTGAAAGAATCCATTATATCTAAAAAAACGCTAAAAAAGACTATAGCAAAAGAAGGAGCTATTCAGAAAAATGATATAATCCCTGCTCCTGTTGATCAAATTTATAAAAAATCTGTTCCAAAATTTAAAACTCAGGTCCATTTTTACGGTTACGACGGCAGGGGAAGTGAACCGACAAGATTCGATTGTATGTATACCTATAATCTTGGATTAACTGTTTTTAGCCTGATAGCTAATGGTGCAACCGGCCAGATGGCAGCCATAAAAAATTTAGAAATGGATTTTTCCAGGTGGGAGCCGTTTGGAATTCCAATTGCTTCACTTATGCATCTTGAAGAAAGAAAAGGGAAACTATCTCTTGTATTGGAAAAAAGTGTTGTAGATGTTAATTCCATATCCTTTCAAGTTGTAAAATCATTGAGAGATAAATGGCTTGCGGCATCACCTTGTGATGATAACTACAGAAGACCGGGGCCAATACGTTTTGCCGGAAAGAGTGAGGCAGACAGGCCCATAACACTGCTATTGAATGCACTTGCAAAGCACATTTGACAAAAAATTTATCAGTGGGAACCGGCATAAATTATCGGCTTGTATCGAAAAGCTTGTACTCGTTCTTCAATGTGACATTCCTGGCAGATGTCTATTGTCACGTTACGAATGATATAAGCCGAATCCTCTGTTTCTATATGGATTTTGCCGGGCCCGTGGCAGACTTCGCACCCTGCATTTTTAAGTTCAGGGGTCTTTTCAGGACTTATAAAACCGCCGTGTTTTCCGTATCCCATAGTATGACAGGCATAACATCCCTGGATTTCATTTTCAGTAAGACCTTTTTTCATCTTTTGTATACTTTCAAAGGAGCGGCTTTTTCTGGCATGACGCATGAAAGAAATATACTGAGCTTCGTGGCAGAGTTTACAAGAATCAGAGCCCATATAACTGTTTTCTTTTTTCTCCTCTGCAAATGAAGAAAATGAAAAAACAAAAAAAACCAGTAAACATAATGCAAACCACCATGTTCGGATATAGATATTCTGCATTTTTTTGTTCATACATTGTCCTATATCAGAAATTCGGAAACTGAAAAATCAGGCAATTCTTGTTATAGAAATCAACAGCCATATACCGATAACTATAAAAAAGATCCCTGCTCCGATTTGTATATAATTTAGAGGTAATAAGCGACTTAACCCTGCCCCGAATAATACCGCAAGCAAAGAACTCACAACCAGAGGAACGTGGACGAAATAACTTCCTCTTTGAAAACTGATAAATCGGCTGCAAAAGCGTGAGAATGGTTCAAATTTCTCCAAATTTTCAATCAATAGGCCCGCTATTAATTTCAAATTTGAAAAAATTTGACCTCTCTGTTATCACTGTTAAAAAATTTTTTAATTATTTGCCCCAACAGACTTCTTTCAGATATAATGTTTAAAGATGTATTAAAAAAATTGCTCGACGAGACTGCTATATGCCCCTCATAATCCAGAATATCACCATACTTTAATGTCAAATATGCTTCAGTTCCTGATATTTTTGTTCTTATCTTTTTTAAATGAAGATTTGTATAAGTAGAATAACATAATGAAACAAATACAATAAATGAAAAAGTATAATTTGATTTATGCCAATTTATAATATTCCCCCAAAAAAAATCTATAAACTTAACCACAGTCCATGATGCACCTATTATTGAAAAAAAAGTTAAAAATCCTCCTTTAAACAGATTAAAAGATTTCATTGTCTGCCTCCGAGTTGTAATAAAATTTAACTCTTATAAGCCACCACCTCTGGTTGGTGGTAATTGACTTTGTTCGATATCGTTCAGAATATTTAATGATAGAGTTTTAAAAAACGGTATTTTTCATTTATTATTTGCCTGAATGACGCCGCATGAACTATCTATATCTGACCTTAACACATTGATATTAAAGTTCTTTTTGGCTTAGCTTAACACCTATGGGATGGCTCCCGTTCCTAATTACGTTGGTAGTCAGATCTCGTTAAGCAGTTCAACTATTTGACTATATTTCCTGTTAGAAGTTCTGTTGCTTTTTGTACAATGTTTTCAGATGTAAATCCGAAATTTTCCATAACTATATTTCCAGGGGCGGAAGTACCAAATTCATTTATGCCGATTACTACGCCATTGCTTCCTGCATAGCGTTCCCAACCCATGGAGATACCTGCCTCAACAGCGATCCGCACATTTACATCCGGCAAGAGTACTTTGTCTTTATATTCTTGTGATGTGTTTTCAAATAGCTCCCAGCTCGGCATACTTACTACTCTGACAGAGATACCCTTTTCTTCAAGAATCTTTCCTGCTTTGAGTGTGATGTGTACTTCCGAGCCTGTAGCTATTAGTATAATATCCGGTTTGCCGTCGGAATCCGACAGAATATAAGCGCCGTTAACCAGCTTATCAGCAGAGCTGTAAATTGACCTGTCAATGACAGGAAGTTTTTGACGACTGAGGATTAAGGCTATAGGGCAATTCGTGGTTTGGATAGCCAGGCGCCATGCTTCTATTGTTTCTATGGCATCAGCAGGTCGAATTACTGTAAGCCCTGGAATAGCTCTTAAGCTGGCAAGATGTTCTACTGGCTGGTGAGTTGGGCCGTCTTCGCCAACCGCAATGCTGTCATGAGTAAAGATGTATATTACAGGCAACTTCATAAGTGCAGCGAGGCGTATTGCCGGCCGCATGTAGTCGGCGAAAACAAAGAAAGTCCCGCCATAAGGCCTGAGTCCTTTATGAAGAGCTATTCCTGAGATTATTCCCCCCATAGCATGTTCCCTTACTCCAAAACGTATATTACGTCCATCAAACATGTTTTTTTGAAAATCATGAGAAGATTTTATAATTGTATTATTTGAAGGGGCCAGATCTGCAGAACCTCCTATAAGATAAGGTATATTTTCGGCAATGGCATTAAGTATTTTCCCTGAAGCAGCTCTTGTAGCTATTGGCCCTTCATCTTTTGAAAAATCAGGCAAGTTCGCATCCCAGCCTTTATTTAAAGAGTTGTTTAATGAATCATTCAATTTTTTTGACAGGTCAGGATATTTACTGCAATATTCCTCGAACTTTTCTTTCCAGATTGATTCGACCTTTCTCCCTTTGTCAATGCATTCCTCAAATATTTTAATAACTTGCTCTGGAACATAGAAAGAAACATTTTCATCCCAGCCTAAATTCTTTTTTGTTAAGCGGATTTCTTCTTCTCCAAGAGGAGATCCATGTGCGTCAGCAGAGTCCTGTTTATTCGGGCTGCCAAAGGCGATATGCGTCCGCAGGATAATAATAGATGGTTTGTTTGTTTCTTCCCTGGCTTTTTTAATGGCCTTATAGATATCGTTTAAATTGTTTCCGTCTTCTACTGTAGTTATATGCCAGTTATAGGCCTTGAATCTTAGGCTAACGTCTTCAGTAAATGTTATGTTTGTATTCCCTTCAATGGATATACCGTTGTCATCATAGATACAGATCAACTTTGCAAGACCCATGTGCCCGGCAAAAGATGCAGCTTCAGCGGTAATCCCTTCCATAAGGTCTCCATCACCACATATCATGTATGTATAATGGTCTATGATTTCATAACCGGGACGGTTAAAAATTGTTGCAAGATGTCTTTCAGCCAGGGCCATTCCCACAGCATTGGTAAATCCCTGACCCAATGGACCTGTTGTAGTTTCAACGCCTGGTGTATGACCTAATTCAGGATGTCCTGGAGTTTTGCTTCCCCATTGACGAAAATTTTTTATGTCATCCAGGGTTAAATCGTAACCAAAAAGATAAAGAAGACTGTAAAGAAGCATAGAGGCATGTCCGCCTGAAAGTACAAAGCGATCTCTATCTATCCATTCAGGATTTTTGGAATTATGTTTCAGAAAACATTTCCACAGGATATAGGCCGCAGGTGCAAGACCCATTGGCGCACCAGGATGGCCGGAATTGGCTTTTTGAATAGCGTCCATGGAAAGCGTGCGGATTGTATTAATACAAAGCTTATCAATTTCTGACAAACTATTATTCATAATTGGTATCTCCTTGTTGAGACCTTTGCAAAACGTCCCCTTTTTGCCCAAATAGCGCTAAAGGTTAGCTCTGATGCTTCACTTCGTACCGGAGTTAGGGCTCGCTAAAAAATAACTTGGCATTTTTGCATCCCAACTTCACCATATCTTTAATCGGTCTTCAATCGCAAAAGTCCTCGAAATAGCTCGCTATTCATGCGGTTTTGCTAAATTAGATCAATTAAATCTACGGCAAATTTGAGCGCAAATTCTACCAAGTTATTTTTTAGCGAACCCTTAGACTCAAATTTTAAGCCTCAAAATATTTTATGTATTCCTGCAGTTAAAATTTTTGTCTTCATTGAACTTGAACATTTTTAAAGGTCTTCGTTTTATTTGCTGGTAGGCGGTACTGGGTTTGAACCAGTGACTTCCACCGTGTGAAGGTGGCACTCTCCCGCTGAGTTAACCGCCCATCTGTATTAACAAAATTTTCGCCAGTTCGAATGCATTTTATAAAACAGTGAGTTTGCTTATTGCAAACCTCGGATTATTAAGCAATAAAAAATGTATGCTTAATTAGGAACGTGGACGAAATAACTTCCCCAAGTAGGCGCACAGATTTGGGTCATATTTGTTCGATCTCAAATCACAAAAGTTGATGTAAAGCAGGCTATTTCGATATTTTTGTGTTTTGAGATCGGGCAAAAGGTGGCCTGAATCTGTGATGCATAGTTGGGGAAGTTATTTCGTCCCTGTTCCTTATGATTAAACGTCTACATAAAAGTGTTGGTGTGTATATTGATATGGGCAATCAGTTTCTCAAGAATATTTTGCCGGAATGGATGTGGAAATCGGAACATTATAGTGGTAGTCCACTCAGAATCGGGATACCTCGAATGTTCTTCTACTATATATATCCCAATCTGTGGGAGACCTTCTTTAGTGAGCTGGGAATGGAGCCGGTAGTTTCCGGACCTTCAACGAAAAAAACAGTTGAGAAAGCCTCTCAGATATCAGAAACAGAGCACTGTCTGCCCAACAAACTGTTTGATGCGCATCTTGCCGAGCTTGTCGGCAAAGTCGACATGGTATTTGTGCCCCGTGTCCTGTCAACCATTAAAAACCATCTCTCCTGTCCAAAGTTCGGTCCGCTCCCTGATGCGGCAAGGGCGGATATCGCCCGTGGGACGGAAGTTTTGTCAATTGATATTGACGAAACCAGGCGTCCTTTATCCAAGACATTGCTGCTCCTCGGTAAAAAGTTAAATATACAAAAGAGTAAAACTCTTCCCGCCATAAAAAGTGCATTCAGTGCCATGGAATCCGCGAATAAAAAAATGGTCATGCTCAATAAAAAAAAAGGAAAACCCCGTTTTTTACTTATAGGACACCCCTATATCATTCATGACAATTTTATCGCGGGACCAATTCTGAGTAAGTTGGAAAACATGGGCGTAGCGGTTGAACTGATATCTTTCGCGGATGACACCCCGGCAACGAGTTATATCCTGTGGGGCACAGCCAATAAAATTTACCATAAGCTCAATACTCTTTCCAGAGAAGATTATGAGGGGGTGATTCAGATTACGGTATTTAATTGTGGTTGTGATTCAGAGCTTTCTCGGGATAACATCCCGAGAGAAGAGAAAGAAATTTGGGGGACGGTTACGACTCGCTTGTACGCTAGCGAATAGTGTGATGCCATTTTTTAACAGTGCAAAATATTGTATC
>JABZFQ010000342.1 GCA_014237365.1 Desulfobacteraceae bacterium
TGCAGCATTGATTCTTTGAATTCTTGTGAATATACCGTCGTGATCATGTGACCTCTCTATCGCCCTAAATTGTAATTTTTTTAACTCAATTGAGGCGACATCTACCCTGACACATAGGGCTTAGGAACGGGGACGAAATAACTTCCCCAAGTAGGCTCATAGATTTGGGCCAGATTTGTTCGATCTCAAGACACAAAAGTTGATGGAATAGCAAGATATTTTTGTGATTTGAGATCGGGCAAAGATGGCCTGAATATATGATGCATAGTTGAGGAAGTTATTTCGTCCCCGTTCCTTAGCATGCAACTGCAGAGTATCATCTTGGTTAACAGTCTGCCCAAATAGGCAATGGCAGGAAGTTTGATGTGATTGTTTCCAAGTACTCATAATTTTTGTAGTTAAACATAAAAAAGTGAACATATCAAATCGAAATGCGCTATTTTATCAACTTTTGAGATTAGAGATCGAACAAATTTGACCCAAATCTATGCGCCTACTTGGGGAAGTTATTTCGTCCCCGTTCCTTATCTTATTGCTTAATATTAACTTTAACGGTATGTTTAAATTTGGTTACACTCAAAAGATATTTCTCGAAAAGTTTGAAACAGTAACGGAATTGTTTACAGGGCTGAAAGCATATTTTGAGTTTTACAACTTTGAACGACCACTTCAGTCGTTCTCAGGAAAAACACTTGCTGAGGTGTAATGGGTGAGAGGAAGTTGCCCAAATGGCAGCATGAATAATTCGGTTAAAAGACAAAAAGAAGCACACCTTAATTTAGGGAAAAATTGTCCTTGACTTGGGTTCCACTTCACTCGCTATTCCTTCAACTTTTGTGATCTGAGACCGAACAAATTCGACCCAAATCTGTGCGCCTACTTGTGGAAGTTGTTTCGTCCACGTTCCTTACATAAAAATGCAAATATAACTTGACAAAACATAAGAATATAATAAAAATGAACATTTTTAATTTGTAATTGATAGAGATTTTTCAGGGAGGATAATTCATGTACGCTGTAGTTTCTTCAGGCGGAAAACAATATAAAGTTCAGAAGGATGCAATCCTAAGAGTTGAAAAAATTTCAGGGGATATTGGCGCTCCTGTTTCATTTGACAAAGTCCTCATGTTTTCAGACGGTGAAAATGTTAACATAGGGCGGCCTGTTCTTGGAAATGTTTCAGTTAATGGTCATATAGTTGAACAGGATAAAGCAAAAAAGATTATTGTTTTCAAATACAAAAGGCGCAAAAGATATCGTAGAAAACAGGGACATCGTCAACAATATACAGCAATCAAAATAGACAGTATCTTGCAAAACAGTTAGTTATATTTAGGAGTTGTAATAATGGCACATAAAAAAGCAGGTGGCAGTTCGAAAAATGGCAGGGACAGTAATGCTCAGAGGCGTGGTGTAAAACGATTTGGCGGAGAAAGGGTGAGAGCCGGCAGTATATTGGTTCGTCAGTTGGGTACTAAAATACATCCTGGAGAGAACGTCGGATTAGGGAAAGATTACACTTTGTTTTCCAAAATAGATGGTATTGTTGCTTATGAGCGAATGGGACGTTCTCGTAAAAAGGCAAGTGTTTATTCAGAGTGAAATTTATTGATGAGGCTATTATTACCGTTCAGTCCGGTGATGGAGGCAGAGGGTGTGTTAGTTTCAGACGTGAAAAATTTATCCCGAGGGGAGGGCCGGACGGCGGAGATGGAGGTAAAGGCGGAGATGTAATTTTAGTGGCATCATCTCAAAAACGCACACTTTATTTTTTTAGATATAGAAAAGATTTTAAAGCAAAAAATGGTGCCGGTGGTCAAGGCAAACGCAAGGCAGGTAAATATGGTGATGACCTTGTTTTAGAAATTCCTCCAGGAACCGTGATTGGCTACGTCGATACGGGACAAGTAATTAAAGATCTTACAAAACCCGGTGAAAAATATATAATAGCGAGAGGCGGCAGAGGAGGACGGGGTAACGCTCGTTTTAAAACATCAACAAACCGTGCGCCTCGTTTCGCTCAGCCAGGCGAATCAGGTGAAATATTAAAACTTAAACTCGAGCTCAAACTTCTTGCCGATGTCGGTATAATCGGTCTTCCCAATGCCGGCAAATCCACCCTTATCAGCGCAATTTCTTCAGCACATCCCAAAACAGGAATTTATCCCTTTACAACTCTTGTCCCAAATCTCGGCGTTGTTAAAACAAACTGGGGAGAGCCCTTTGTAGTGGCAGATATTCCAGGTTTGATTGAAGGTGCACATAAAGGTGCTGGGCTCGGTATAAGATTTTTGCGCCACATAGAAAGAACACGTATTCTTATTCATTTGATAGATTCGTCATTAATTGATCCGGCAGATCCACTTAAGTCATATAAAACTGTAAATAAAGAACTTGAAATGTATAATAAGGAGCTTGCAAAAAAAATTCAAATAGTTGTTCTTAACAAAATTGATATGACTGGTACTAAAAAGACTGTTGATATTTTTCAAGCTTTTGCCAAGGATATCAAAATTATATTAATTTCGGCTTTAACCGGAGAAGGACTTGATAATTTAAAATCAAAAATTGTTCAATCTCTGGATAACATAGATGAATGATAAAAGAAAAATATGTTTTGAATGCGCAAAACGCATAGTAGTAAAGGTGGGCAGCGGCGTTCTTACAGAAGATAATGGATTAAATTTAAAGGCTCTTGGATCAATCAGCAAACAGATTTGCCAACTTGCCGACAGGGGATTAGAGATAATTCTGGTATCATCCGGTGCAATGGCTTTAGGTACAAAAAAAATAGGCTTTTCTAAAAGACCGGATGAGATCCCAAAAAGACAGGCCATTGCAGCCGTTGGTCAGGCCGGACTGATCATGGAATATGAAAAGTCCTTTGCACGATATAATAAAAAGGTTGCACAGATACTTCTAACAAGAGACGATCTCATAAATCGAAAGCGATATTTAAATGCACGCAATACTCTTTGTACCCTGTTGTCATGGCATGTTATTCCAATCATAAATGAAAACGATACAGTCGTGGTTGAAGAGATAAAGTTCGGGGACAATGATAACCTTTCCGCAATGATAACTTTGCTTATGGATGCAGATATTCTTATTAATCTTACTGATATTGATGGTCTTTACACCAAGGATCCGCGCAAGAATCAGGATGCTGAGCATATTTCAGTAGTTACGACAATTAAAAAAGATATTGAAAAATATGCAACCGATATACCTGGTCCTCTGGGAACCGGTGGCATGCTCAGCAAGATAATAGCGGCGAAAAAAGTTACTGCCGCAGGCATACCTATGTTAATAGCCAGGGGTGAAAAGCATGATATTCTGATAAAACTCTTTGCCGGCAAAGAGCATGGCACTTTTTTTATTCCAAAAAAAGAAAAGCTGGCAAACCGTAAATGCTGGATAGCTTTTACATTAAAGCCTAAAGGAACTATCATGATTGATGATGGAGCTGCGGCCGCTATCCTTAAAAGCGGTAAGAGCCTTTTGCCGAGCGGTATTGTAAGAGTAGAGGGGGAATTTATCATGGGCGACGCAGTTGAATTCAGAAAAGAAAACAATGATGAGATTTTGGGGACAGGTCTTGTAAATTACTGTGCTTCCGATATACGAAAGATAATGGGGCTCAAGTCCGGCAAGATAAAAAAATATCTCGGGCATAAGTCCTATGATGAAGTCATACATAGAAATAATTTGGCGATAACGTGTGAATAAAATCTGCATAAAACCGTTTACGGTTGTCTGTTTACAGTTTACAGTTTTTTTAATAAGGAACGGGGACGAATTAACTTCCGCAAGTAGGCGCACAGATTTGGGTCGAATTTGTTCGATCTCAAAGCGCAAAAATTGAAGGAATAGCGAGCTATTTCAAAGTTTTTGTGATTTGCATAGTTGGGGAAGTTATTTCGTCCCCGTTCCTAAACTATGCAACGACTGAAACATTTTAACCGTTAACTGTAAACCGTGAACGGTTAGTCACAAGTCGGGGAGGAATCAGATGTCTGTTGAATCAACAATTGTTGAAATGGCCAAAGCAGCCAAAGCAGCTTCCATTGAAATGTCAAGATGCCCTTCGGATAAAAAAAATGAAGCGCTTATAAGGATAGCTGAAAATATTGAGAAAGAGTCGCCCTATATCCAGGAGGAAAATGAAAAGGATCTTTTACGCGCCAGGGAAATGGGGCTTTCCAATGCAATGATTGATCGGCTCACTGTAAAGGATTCAACAATTAAATCCATGGCAGATGGACTAAGAGAGGTGGTTCAGATTCCTGATCCTGTGGGCACAATGAGTAATACATGGCTTAGGCCCAACGGGTTAGAAGTGTCACGTATGCGCATACCTCTTGGAGTCATTGGTATTATCTATGAGTCAAGGCCAAATGTTACTGTAGATGCCGCGGGTCTTTGCCTGAAAGGTGGAAATGCAGTGATACTTCGTGGAGGCTCCGAAGCTCTTCATTCGAATCAGGCGCTATCTGCTATAATAAGTAATGCCCTTAAAGAATCCGGACTTCCCGAGGGAGCAGCGCAAGTTGTTCCTATAAGGGACAGAGAAGCTGTTAATGTTCTTTTGAAACAGGAAGAATTTATTGATCTTATTATTCCTCGAGGCGGTGAAGGTTTGATACGTTTTGTGGTAGAGAATTCAAAAATACCAGTCTTAAAACACTACAAGGGCGTATGCCATGTATATGTTGATGAGGGGGCGGATATTGCAATGGCTGAGGATATTTGTTTTAATGCAAAAGTTCAGCGTCCAGGTGTTTGCAATGCTATGGAAACAATGCTTGTCCACAAATCTGTATCTGAGAATTTTCTGCCGGCCATGGGAAAACGTTTTGTTCAGGCGCGTGTTGAAATCAGGGGCTGTCCTGAAACATGTCGGATCTTGCCAGAGGCGGCGAATGCAGTGGAAGAGGACTGGCCGGCGGAATTCCTTGATCTTGTTATTGCAGTGAAAGTTGTGGAAGATATGAAAGAAGCTATTGTGCACATTGCAAGATATGGATCAAGCCATACAGATGTAATCGTGACTTCAGATTATAACAGGGCAAGACGTTTTGTACGTGAAGTGGATTCATCAGTAGTTATTGTCAATGCTTCTACTCGTTTTAACGACGGGGGGCAGCTTGGACTTGGAGCGGAAATAGGTATAAGCACTTCAAAACTTCATGCCTTTGGGCCTATGAGTGTTAATGAATTAACAACAACCAAGTTTGTTGTTTTTGGAGAGGGACAGATAAGAAGCTAAGTAACGATTCACGGTTTACGGTTCACGGTTGGTCAAAACAAAAACCAGCCGTGAATGAGCTTCAGGTGTGATCAATATTTTTCGTTCCCATGCTTCAGCGTGGGAATGCATACCATATGGGTTCCCACGCTGGAGCATGGGAACCAGGCAAGTAGCAGTTTACGGTTCACGGTTAAAATATGCTTCAGTTCTTGCAAGTTCATTGAAAAAAGTGTGAACTGTAAACCGACAACCGTGAACTGTAAACCATTACTGAAAGGTCTGTTTTTTTGGAACATATAGGGTTGTTCGGAGGGACTTTTAATCCGATTCACGTAGGGCATATTAGAGCTATTCAGGAGGTGCAAAAGCGTTATGCCCTGGATAAATTTTATATAATCCCGGCGGCTCTTCCTCCACACAAGGAGCCGGGTGATGTGGTCGATGCAAAATGGCGCCTTGAGATGATTCGGCTATCTGTTTCAGAATATCCTGAACTTTTGAAGTCCGTTATTATTTCCGATGTTGAGCTAAAGCGTTCAGGCCCATCATATTCTATTGATACCGTTAACCACTTTAAATCAGTTTTGCCGGATTATTCCAGACTTTATTTTATTCTTGGTATTGACGCCTTCCTTGAAATAGATACTTGGAAATCTTTTTCAGAACTTTTTTATCTTACATCTTTTATTGTTATGACGCGTCCGAAGGGTATCAATATTGATGGAGCATTGAAATGGAAAGTCCTTGAAGATTATATTAAGGGAAAAATATCAGACACCTATAAATTTTCTATTTCCAGATCATGTTTTGTACATCACGAAAAACAGAAAATTTTTTTTGTCGACATAGATTCACTTGACATTTCATCAACTCAAATTCGCAATCTTATTAAAAAAGGCCGGCCCATTAAACTTTTTGTTCCTAAAAAGGTTGAAGACTTTATTATCAACAAAGGACTTTATATATGATTTATGAACATAATCATTTTCTTGACGTTTACGTTAAAGCAGCTTTGGAAAAAAAAGTTATAGGACTGGTTGTTCTGGATGTTCGAGGGCTGACTTCTATTGCAGATTATTTTATAATTTGCAGCGGGCTTTCTAATCGTCAAGTTAGGGCAGTTGCTGAATCTATTCAGATAGATCTGAAAAAAATTGGAATAAAACCGCTTAGCGTTGAAGGTCAAAAAGAAGGGCACTGGGTTGTTATGGATTATGGCCATGTTATCATTCATATTTTTTATGAACCAGTGCGTACTTTATTTGATATAGAAAGCCTCTGGATAGATGCGAAAAGGATTACCGACTATAATAAAAAATTTTGTATGCTGATTATTCTGGATGGATGGGGGATTAGTTCTAACAGCAAAGGCAATGCTGTCAAGCTGGCCAAAACTCCTTATCTTGACAGGCTTGAGAAAGAATATCCTCGCACCAGTCTTTTATGTTCCGGAAAAGCTGTGGGCCTTCCGGAAGGAATTATGGGAAATTCCGAGGTCGGGCATCTTAATATCGGAGCCGGAAGGTTAGTATATCAGCATCTTCTAAGAATAGATAAATCAATAAGATGCAGAGAGTTTTTTGAAAATAATGTTTTAAAATCAGTTATATCAAAAGTTAAAGCAAACGATCTTGCCTTGCATTTAATGGGACTTGTTTCAGATGGCGGTGTTCACAGTCATCTAAGTCATTTGCTGGCTTTGCTGGACATGGCAAAAAAAGAAGAGCTTAAACATGTTTACATTCATGCTATACTTGATGGCAGGGATACTTCTCCTGACAGTGGGGTCGATTACATAAAAAGCTTACAGAATTATATAAATAAAACCGGTTTTGGTTCTATCGTTAGTATTTGCGGACGTTATTTTGCAATGGATCGCGATAAAAGATGGGACCGGATTGAAAAGGCCTATCGTTTATATACACTTGGCGAAGGTGTTAAGGAAACGCATCCTATAGAAGCTGTAAAAAATGCATACAGCAGGAATGAAACCGATGAATTTATACAACCGGTTATTATTACAGATGAGTACGGGAAGCCGCTAAGAACCGTTCAAGATGGCGATGGTATAATCTTTTTTAATTTTCGGTCAGACCGTGCAAGGCAAATTGCACAGGTATTTACAGATCCTGAATTTACATTTTTTAATAGAATTTCTTTTCCTGAACTTTGTGATTTTGTCTGTATGACGATTTACGATGAAAAATTTTCACTTCCAGTTGCTTTTCCTCCCGTTCATATGGATGAAATACTTGGTGAAGTTATAAGCAAAAAGGGTTTAAAACAGCTAAGAATAGCTGAAACAGAAAAATATGCTCATGTAACATATTTTTTTAATGGGGGTGAAGAAAAGGCTTTTCATCTTGAAGACAGATGTTTGATACCATCGCCACGCGAAGTTCCAACCTATGATCTCAAACCGGAAATGAGTGCTTTTGAAGTAACAGAAGAAGTTATCTCCCGTTTGCAGTCAAAAAATTATAATATCATTATTCTTAATTTTGCCAATATGGATATGGTGGGACACACCGGCGTGCTTGAGGCTGCAATCAAGGCATGCGAAGCGGTTGATCAATGTGTGGAAAGAGTTGTGAGCCAGGTAAAGGCACAGGGAGGGGTTGTTTTGGTTACTGCCGATCACGGGAATGCAGAAAAGATGACTGATACAGACGGACATATACATACAGCCCACACACTAAACCCTGTTCCATTTATACTGGTCGATGACAAACAACAAAATGTAAAACTAAGACCGGATGGCATCCTGGGAGACATCGCCCCTACCATTCTTCATATCATGAATATTGACAAGCCTGAACAGATGACGGGAAGTTCTTTAATTGAATAGAATTTGCGCCCAAATTTGCCGTAGATTTAATTGATCTTTATCCGCAAAACCGCAGGAATAGCGAGCTATTTCAATATTTTTGTGATTTGAGATCGGACAAAGGTGCCCTGAAGCTGTGATGCATAGGAAGTTAATTCGTCCACGTTCCTTATCAGTCGTCGACGTATAACTAATACGCCTTCCTCCTTCTATCCTTGTGAAATTATTTATCTAAGTCTATACATCCCAATGGCATCCCACAATAACAGTCACACTCCCCCCTTTCCTTTTACTTTTTCTGATAGCTGGGGCAGTCGAATTTACTTTCGATATATGGTTTGATATCAAGCACTGGCGTTCCATCCAGCATGTCTATACCTTGTACATAAATTTTATTATCATTTACTTTTAAAACTTCAAGAACAGACATGCCGATAGGATTTGGTCTGATCGGAGAACAGTTACTGAATACCCCCAGTTTTTTTTCATGATTCGGAGGTGTTTGGAAAAGAAAGTCCGATGTAAAATCAGGACTTTTATGAAACAGAAAAATCACAACTATACGCTGCCCTGCTTTTATATCCTTGAGACCAGCCGCAAATTTTTTGTCAACGTTTAAAATCCCTTCCACATTGGAAACAGTCCAGTGCCTGGGGATTTTTTCTGAAGCAGTATACACAAAACCGATTGGTTTAATTTCTGTTTTCAATTATCTTATTCCTTTGCCTGAAACTATGTAAGGAACGGAGACGAAATATCCCCTTCTATTTTCCCTTTATGCCGGATTTGTTCCACCGCCTCCGCAAACCTGGTCATTTGCAATAATTTGCAGTTTGTCCGCTATAAGATCTTCAACCACCGGCCTTATGTCAGTCCGTTCACCATCATAATAAACATCAATACCCACCTGCTTGAACCCCATAAGCGGTCGCATGCCGATTCCTCCGACTAAGAGGGCCTTAACTTTATGTTCTGCCAGCAGATTGACAGGAACCATGCATCCGCCCTGGGCATGTTTCTGGTTTTGCAGTGTTGAAACATTTTTTATTTCTCCATTTTCCACATCAACAAATGTAAACACTTCACAATGACCGAAATGTCCTGCCCTGGTTCCGTCAAGACCACCCTGTCCGTTGGATGGAATTGCTATTCTTCCGTTTTCCATAATTAAAAGTTCTCCTTATTTAATCAGTTTGTAATGTTTAAAATTTTATTAAGGTGCTGCAACAAGTTTTCTGCATGAATTTTATTCGGCCGGGGCGGGAGTTGCATAAGAATGCCAAGCCCTTCGCTTGCCGCATGAAAATCCTTGGATGAAAGAGAACTTACTGCGGCGCAATTAATCATCGGGTTTGTTAAGACCAGTTTTTCAACGAATTTAAGACCAGTCATGTCAGAAAGCGATTCATCAGTAACTACCAGCTCAAAGTTATTAACTGCAATTATGGAAAGGGCCGTGCCGCCGGATTCTGCACGGGAAATGTTCAAATTGACATTTTTTTCCATGTTTGATGCTAAATCGGTAAAAAAATTTTTATCAGAACTTACCAGTAATACATGAATCATTTATTTCTCCTGCATTGAAATAGTTTGAGTTTTTTACATATATTATAATACAGTATTCTGCATGTTCTTTCAATTAAAAATTTTGGCTACCAACGTAAGGAACGTGGACGAAATAACTTCCCCAAGTAGGCGCATAGGATTTGGGTCAAATTTGTTCGATCTCAAATCACAAAAGTTGATGGAATAGCTTACCTATTTTGATATTTTTGTGATTTGAGATCGGGCAAAGGTGGCCTGAAGCTATGATGCATAGTTGGGGAAGTTGTTTCGTCCACGTTCCTAAGTCGGGACAGTCTGTAAATTCAATTACCTGAAAGTCTATATATTTTAGTGATGAATATTAAAACACGTTCAGATAAGATTCGTAAAATACTAATAATGACCTTTCCAAATGTCAAGACACAGCTTAAACATAAAGATCCCTTTGAGCTTCTTGTGGCAACCATGCTTTCCGCTCAGTGTACAGATAAACAGGTTAATTCAGTAACTAAAGAATTATTTAAAAACCTGAAAACTCCTTACGATTTCGCCAATGCCCCCAATAAAACAATTGAGGAACTGATCCGTCCAACCGGTTTTTTCCACAACAAGGCAAAGAATATCAAAAACAGTTCGAGGATATTGATTGAAAAATACAAAGGCAATGTCCCCGACTCATTGGATGAATTGATAAAGTTGCCGGGTGTAGGGCGCAAAACAGCAAATGTTGTTTTGGGCAGTGCTTTTGGAATTCCTGGGATAGCTGTGGATACTCATGTGGCAAGGATTTCAAAAAGACTTGGCCTGACGGAAAACATAGACCCTGTTAAAATTGAGTTTGATCTTATGAAAATAATTCCCAAAAAGGATTGGAGCGACTTTTCATTGCAGCTTGTTTATTTTGGCAGAGCTGTTTGCAAGGCAAGAAACCCGGGCTGTGATGTTTGTCAATTGACTGAACTATGTCAACATTAATTAATGCAAATATGCTGGTAATGATTTTGTTAGGAGTGCTGGTTGGCATCGGTGCTTCTTTTTCCGGACTGGGCGGAGGTTTTCTTATGGTTCCTCTGTTGATATTTCTGGGATATTCAGCACAAAAATCTGTGGGAACTTCTTTTCTGGCAATACTGATTATATCCATCTCCGCACTGGTAGCACACAATAAACTGGCGAACGTGGATTACAAAGTCGGAATTCTTTTAGGGATAGGGGGCATTATTGGCGCGCAGATCGGCTCGCGCCTTGTTGAGCATGTCTCAACAGCAAACTTCAAAAAAATTTTTGCCGTAATTTTTATTTGCCTGGCAACTTATATTTTTTTTAAGAAATAAGATTCCATTCGTTAATTCCCAGGCTTTTTAAACTGATTGACATCAAATAGTAAATGTTTATTTTTTTATAGATGTCATGAAGAATTCATAAAATACAGATTGACAGAAATCACGATATAAATTTTCAAAACAGGAGGTATATATTTATGCGTTTTGATAAATTTACAATAAAATCACAGGAACTCATTCAAAATGCTCAGTCTCTGGCTTCAAGTCATAATAACCAGCAGATTGAACCGGAGCACTTACTGGCCGCCATGCTGAATGAACAGGAAGGAATAACCAGGTCTATGCTCAGGAAACTTGGTGTATCTCCGGAAGCTGTGGCTCAGGAGATTGCAATGGCTATGGATAAATTGCCCAAGGTCAGCGGAGCAGGAGATGTTTATATCTCACAGAGAACAAAATCCGTGCTTGACGCTGCTTTTACTGAAGCTGCCAAAATGAAGGATCAGTATGTAAGCATAGAACACATCCTTCTGGCGATTTCAGATGAAAAAACCGGTGAAGCTGTAAAGATTCTGAGCCGTTACGGAATAACCAGAGATTCAATTTTAAAAGTTTTAAAGGATATTCGCGGTTCACAGCGTATTACTGACCCTAATCCGGAAGAAAAATACCAGGCTTTGGACAAATTCAGCCGGGACCTGACGGATCTGGCACGCCTTGGCAAACTTGACCCTGTAATTGGACGTGATGATGAAATAAGACGCATCGTTCAGGTTCTCTCAAGACGGACAAAGAATAATCCTGTTTTAATAGGAGAGCCTGGAGTCGGCAAAACCGCAATAGTTGAGGGTCTTTCTCAGCGAATTGTAGCCGGAGATGTTGCGGAAAGCCTGAAAAACAGACGGCTCGTTGCACTGGATATGGGAGCGCTTATAGCAGGTGCAAAGTACAGGGGAGAATTTGAAGATCGTCTGAAGGCAGTTTTAAAAGAAGTAGAGAGAGCTGAAGGACAAGTAATTCTTTTCATTGATGAACTGCATACCCTGGTTGGAGCAGGCGCAAGCGAAGGATCAATGGATGCTTCAAACATGCTGAAGCCGGCGCTTGCAAAGGGAACATTAAGGTGTGTCGGGGCTACTACATTAAATGAATACAGGAAATATATTGAGAAAGACGCTGCTCTGGAAAGGCGCTTTCAGCCTGTAATGGTCCTTGAGCCAACAGTAGATGACACAATTTCTATTCTTCGAGGACTAAAGGAAAAATATGAAGTACATCATGGAGTAAGAATAAAGGATTCGGCAATAATTGCCGCCGCGACTCTTTCAACCAGATATATTTCAGATCGTTTTCTTCCTGATAAGGCCATTGACCTTATAGATGAATGCGCCTCCAAGCTTAGAATAGAAATAGACAGCATGCCTTTGGAAATTGACGAAGTTCAGCGTAAAATAACCCAGGCTGAAATAGAAAGAGAAGCCCTTAAAAAAGAAGTTGACGACGCGTCAAAAAAGCGGCTTGCAAAACTAAAAGAAGAACTTGCTGCCATGAAAGATGAAATTCAGGAGATGAAAGCTCACTGGCAGAATGAAAAAGACATGATCCAGACTATCAGAAAGATAAAAGAAGAGCTTGAGCAGATTGGCATCGAAGAACAGCACGCAGAAAGAGAAGGAGATCTGGCAAAAGTCGCTGAAATAAGATACGGCAAGGCAACAGAACTTAAAAAGCGTTTTGACGAGGCAAAAAGAAAACTCTCGGAACTTCAAAAAGACAAAAAAATGCTTAAAGAAGAAGTGGATGCTGAAGACATTGCCAAGGTAGTGTCTAGATGGACAGGAATTCCTGTAAGCAAGATGCTCGAAGGTGAAAGGGAAAAATTTGTACACATGGAGGACCGCATCAGCGAAAGAGTTATAGGACAAGATGAGGCAATATTGGCCATATCAAATGCGGTCCGTCGAGCTCGTTCCGGTCTGCAGGATCCAAACCGCCCTATAGGATCATTTATTTTCATGGGACCGACAGGAGTCGGCAAAACCGAGCTGGCAAAAGCTCTGTCAGAATTCATCTTTGACAGCGAACAGGCAATGGTAAGAATTGATATGTCGGAATATATGGAGAAGCATTCTGTAGCGAGGCTTATAGGAGCGCCTCCTGGCTACGTTGGGTATGAAGAAGGCGGATACCTCACAGAGGCGGTTCGAAGACGTCCTTATTCAGTGGTGCTGTTTGATGAAATAGAAAAAGCTCACCCCGAGATTTTTAATGTGCTGCTTCAAATTCTTGATGACGGACGTATGACGGACGGTCACGGGAGAACTGTAAATTTTAAAAATACTATAATTATAATGACTTCAAATGTAGGCAGTAACTGGATACAGGAATTTGGAGCATATGACCGTAAAGAAATGGAAAACAGGGTAACAGACGCTCTGAGAGCCGGCTTCAAACCTGAATTTTTAAACAGAATAGATGAAATTATTATTTTTCACAACCTTACGCCCGACCAGCTTGGTAAAATTGTGAGGATTCAGATTGAAAAGCTTCTTAAAAGACTTGCGCAAAGAAATATTAAACTTGAGCTTTCAGATAGCGCAGTTAGATTGTTAGCTGAAAAGGGATATGACCCTGTTTACGGAGCACGGCCTTTAAAGCGCGCTATTCAAAAATATATTGAAAATCCTTTGGCTGTTGAAATTCTCAAGGGAAAGTTTACTGAAAATACAATTATAAAAGCTGATGCAGAGGGTGACGATCTTATTTTCCAAAATATACCTGAATATCGTTTGAACGGAAACTAGAAAATTTTTTAAGGAACGGGGGGACGAAATAACTTCCACAACTATACATCACAGCTTCAGGCCGCCTTTGTCCGATCTCAGATCCCAAAAATCTTGAAATAGCTCGCTATTCCTTCAACTTTTGTGATCTGAGACCGCACAAATTCGACCCAAATCTGTGCGCCTACTTGTGGAAGTTAATTCGTCCCCGTTCCTAAGTTCAAGAAAGCCGCAAATTTTCTGTTTTTTTTGATGGAACATCTCGCCACTTTCTCTTTGTTGACATTTGGGCGTTATCGTGTCATTGATAAAAAAGTTTGAATCTTTCCGGCTGCCAACAGAAACCAAGTAGTGGGCCCCTTTGGGTGGAAAAATGCTAAAGAAACGATCCATGAACAAATGCTATTTTGTCGCAATAGTTGCAATTTTAACCTCATTTTTTCTTTGTGCGTGTGGAGGATCTCGTTTGCCCTTAGAGAAAATCAGGACTTCGCTAAAGGGCGTGCCCACGTATTCAATAGTTCTTGATGACATGAAGGAAGAAGGCAACTTATTCAAAACTCATTACCATAAGTACAGTATAATCACGGACGATAAGGCCACAAAGACTGATTGGCTGGAAGTGCCTGAGAACTATTATAAGCAGAATGTCTCTTTTCTGGGTATGACTATCTGGGTCAAGAAAGATGGAAAAGAGAGTAAGAACATTGGGCCGCCGGGTTATGAGTATGTCGGCGATAAGTGGTACGGACAATGGAACACGAATTCATCCGGCCAGTCGTTCTGGGCATTTTACGGGCAATACCACTTTATCTCAGCCATGTTAGGGCATGGTCCGATTTTTCGTAGCCAATACGCCAATTATACCAGATCCCTCACGCAAAATCGGCCTTATTACGGGACCAACAAGGAATACGGCACCAATGGTTCTCTGACCAAAAAACAGAAGCCAAATTTCTATTCTCGGCGAATGGCCAGAATGAGGACTAAGCAGTCATCTTTTTCCGACAGGGTCAATCAACGTGTCGGCAGAACCCGAACAAGCGCCCGCGGTCGGAGCGGCACCTGGGGGAAATAGTCTATGAAACTTGATACAATAATTACCGGCCTGATCCTGATCGTCGCTTTTTACGTTCTGTTATTTATCGGCAAGATAATCAACGATTTGCTGCACCGGGAATACAAACTCAACTTTGAGTTGGTCGAAAAGGACAATGCTGCGCTGGCCCTCGCCATGGCAGGTTACTACTCAGGCCTGGTGCTGGCCATTGGGGGAGTTCTGGTCGGACCTGGTATCAGCCTTGTTGATGACCTTATGGATCTGTGCATCTACGGTCTTTTAAGCATCATTCTTGTCAACGCGTCATGGTATATTTGCGACAAACTGATCCTGTTTAAATTTAAAATCAGTGAAGAACTGATCAGGGATCACAACCAGGGCACAGGCGCGGTTTCGGCAGGGATGAGTATTGCTTCGGGTTTCATTATTTTTGGATCGGTGCAGGGCAAAGGCGGAAGTATCTGGACGTTAATCGTCTTCTGGGCTATTGGCCAGATCATCTTGATCCTGGCCGGATTGATCTACAATCTTATAACCCCGTACAACATCCATGACAAGATCGAGAAAGATAACGTGGCCGCAGGTGTGAGTTTTGCGGGCGCCCTGATCGCCATTGGGATTATTGTCGGCCTGGCCGCAGAGAGCGACTTTGAATCCTGGGCAACAAACTTGCCTGACTATCTCGGATATGCCGCTCTGGGGCTTGCCTTGCTTCCCGTGGTGCGTCTGCTCACAGACAAAATCCTCTTGCCAACAGTCAATCTTACCGATGAAATCGCCAGCCAGGAAAAGCCCAATGTGGGCGCTGCGTACATTGAGGCATTTTCTTACGTGGCCGCGGCTTTTATTATCTACTGGTGCGTGTAGGGATGGGAAAGCGCTTTCTTTCCCATGCCACATAACAAGATGTTTCGCATAAGCCTTGTTTTAAAAATAGCGATTTTTGCCACCGGCTGCGCGGGTATTGTAGCCGAGTTTGTCCTGTCCACACTGGCCACCTACCTTATCGGCAATGCTGTCTTTCAATGGACCATGGTTATGTCGTTGATGCTGTTTGCCATGGGGATGGGCAGCCGGCTGAGCAAGCTCTTTACGTACAGGCTGCTGGACACATTTATTCTTGTTGAATTCGGTCTCTCCATACTTTGCTCATCTTCGGCAGTTCTTGCTTATGGCCTGGCTGCATACACCGCTCACATTAACATCATCATCTATCTTGTGGCCATGGTCATCGGCGCGTTGATAGGTTTTGAGATTCCACTTGTCATGAGGCTGAACGATGCCCACGAGGAACTGAGAACCAACATTGCCGCTGTGATGGAAAAAGATTACTACGGCTCGCTTTTTGGGGGCTTGTTTTTCGCTTTTTTTGCGTTGCCCTATCTTGGTTTGACTTATACTCCCATCATCCTGGGTGCTATTAACTTCCTGGTGGCCTCACTCCTTTTGTGGTCATTTTTCCATCTTATTCAAAGGAAAAAACTAGTAGTCTTTGTGTTTGCCGCCAGTTGTTTGTTCCTGATTTTCCTGGCTGTTTTTGCCAAACCGATCATTATGTACAGCGAGCAGCGTCAATACAAAGACAAAATTATCTACGCGCAGCAGACTCCGTACCAGAAAATCGTGATAACCCAATGGAAGGATTATTACTGGCTATTTATCAACAGCCAGGAGCAATTTTCCAGCTTTGACGAAGAAAAATACCACGAGCCTTTGGTCCACCCGGCCATGAAGCTTTCAGCCAATCGGGATAAAATCCTCATCCTTGGGGGTGGTGATGGGCTGGCTCTGCGGGAAGTTTTGAAATACTCAGACGTAAAATCAATTACCCTGGTGGACCTGGACCCGGCCATGACCGATCTGGCTGCCAAACATCCGGCGCTGGTCGATATCAACAATGCCTCAATGAGTGACCCGCGTCTAAAGGTAGTCAACCAGGACGCCGGCGCCTTTCTTAAAGAAGATGACCACTATTACGGAGCTGTTATCATTGACCTGCCGGATCCGGATACGATTGAACTGATGCACCTCTATTGCGTGAATTTTTACAGATTAGTGGCCAAACATCTTAGACCCGGCGGGGTCATGGTTACCCAGGCAACCAGTCCATATTTTTCCAGGCAAGCATTCTTGTGCATCATAAAGACAATCAAAAAAGCAGGGTTTACCTGCCTGGCCTATCATAATCAGATTCCAACCATGGGTGAGTGGGGCTGGGTTTTGGGAGTGAAGGACGCGGTAATGGACGAACAAACTCTGAAACAAAGGGTCCTGGCCGCAGATTTTAACGGCCTTGACACCCGTTTTCTCAACAACGACGCTATGGTTTCAATGGTCCATTTCGGCAAAGGGGTGTTTGAGCAGAATCAGATGGATAAGATCAAGGTCAATACCCAATTAAATCCGGTTCTCCAGAGTTACTACCAGGCTAACACCTGGGACATGTATTAGCGCCCTTGGGGCGAGCTGTTGAGCTGTTGAGCTTGCTATATTTTATACCCGTTTACCAGCTTATTGATAGAGACCCTGGGTCCATTTTCCATCCCAGAGCAATTTGGTGAATTCTTGATACGGCACGACATAAATATCCTCGTCGGTTTTCCTCATCCTTTTTTCAAGACAAACGATGATCAGCCTTTTTACCTCAGGGAAATCTTTTTTGAAATCGACAAGTCCCCGGATATCCCCTGAAGTAATTTTTGACTTGCCCTTTGCTTCAATGGCGACGGTACCTGGCCCCAGGATAAAATCGACTTCAATGCCGCTAGAAAGTCGCCAGTGTGAAAGTTCATAGAACAATTCGCTGTATTTTGAGTGAACCGACAGTTCATGAAACAGCCAGTTTTCAAAAGTTTTGCCAAACAGTTCCGATCCGGGCTTGATGGCCCCACGTCTTGCCAGATGGTTCACCACGCCCAGATCCCGAAAATAGAATTTTGGCGCCTGAATGGTGCGGCGCTTGGGCCGTAATGTGAAGGCCGGCAGGAAGGCGCCCATCAAGGTATCGACCAGGATGCCATAATGGTCCCGGACAGTGGAAACTGCGATCCCGGTTTCTCGTGCAATGTTGGACATGTTCAGAATTTCCGTGTCCCCGATAGCTGCCACCCTGAGAAAGTCGGAAAATATTGGCAGGCGGCGCGTCAGGCCCTCTTCCAGAATTTCTTCCCGCAAGTAATCATCCACATAGGCACGTAGCGCCAAGGCAGGGTTTTCAGCTCCGTAATGATCCGGAAGCGGGCCCGTGTTGACGAAATGCTCAATGGAAAAATCAGCGCCAAGTTCTTGTGCCACCAGGCCGAAGAGCTCATAGCGAATTGCACGGCCGCCCAATAAATTTGCATGGCCCCGTCTAACTTTTCTCGCACTGGAGCCGCACAATGCAAAAACGCGTTGCCATTCCTGAATCATGTAATGGATTTCATCCAAAAGTACAGGGACTTTCTGAATTTCGTCAACCACAATCAATCGTTCATGCGAAAGCGCTGCCACTTCTTCCCGCAAGAGTGACGGCTCCTTTGCGTATCGTATGAGCTCATCGGTTTTAAGGAGATCAATTCGCAGGGCATCAGGATAGCATGCCTTTAACAACGTTGTTTTACCGGTCTGGCGCGTCCCCCAGAGAAAAAAACTTTGCTTTGGTTTTTCAGGCAATCGAAGATTTCTTTTGTACATTTTTTGACCTACCAATAAAAAACATGTATATTAATGGTTGATATATCAAAATGACACGATTGTTTAATGGTGTCAAGAAAAAATTGGTAATGCGCATGAGAGGGGCAACAGCCCGTTGAATTGAATAGAGTGTAACCAAAATAGAACATTTGTAATTGGGAAAAAACAAAACGTAACAGTTCAACGCTATCGTCATTCCGGCTTCAGGTAATGAAATTTGAAAATGGCTGAAACTCACGCCAAAGTGACTCTAAAGAAAAAACAGATCCAAAATTTAAAATAGCAATAAACCAAATATGTTATGCTTAGGAACGTGGACGAATTAACTTCCACAAGTAGGCGCACAGATTTAGGTCGAATTTGTTTGATCTCAGATCACAAAAGTTGATGGAATAGCGAGCTATTTCAATATTTTTGTGATTTGAGATCAGACAAAGGCGGCCTGAAGCTGCCTTTTAATTAAATGACGTGACTGGGATGCGATGTTTTTTCTTAAGACTCACTAAGGGCGCTCAGACAGTCATCCATTTTCAAATTTCATTACCTGAAGCCTTCATTTATTGAGAAGTTGCAAATTAAATGAGATGGATGTTCAATTTTGGTTACACTCTTTAGAATTGACCTGGATTCCTGCAAATGGTAACGTTTTAGAATAAGCTATGACTGCTTACGTGAGCGCTGAAAAAACTGACAGGAAACTATCAGGGTGAACTAAAAATGAAGTTAAAGAAAGCAAGAACCATTGAAGAGGCTTACCAGGTATTTGATACACAAAATCCATTAGATCAGGATAATAAAGAATTCTACGTTGACATTTATCATCAGGATCTTTTAAACCTGAGAAAAGACCTGGTATTGAATTTAATTCCGGATAAATCATTTTTTGTTACCGGCCAGTCCGGCAACGGGAAAAGCACGGCGCTCAATTTTCTTCCCGATACGGCAATCTGCAAAAAATATGACGTTAAATATCTGTACGGAAGAGATGTTTTCAAACTGGATGATATTGATATCATTGATATCATACTGATGGTCGGCTATACCATTGTTAAGGGGAATCCAGAGCTTGAAAAGAAATTTCTGAAAGAACTTGAGGATCTGAAAAAAAAGAAACTTGGGAAACTTGAAAAACAGATAGAAAAAACCAGCCTGAATGCAGACCAGGGAGGCGGAGATCTATCTTTTCGTGCCAAATTGCCTTTTTGGAACCTGATCAGTTTTGATTCCGGATTTTTTGTAAAATTTAAAATTGAAAAATCAAACAGGAAAACCATAAGAGAGATATTTACGCTTGATAAGCTTGAACTGATTGAGAAAGTAAACGACATTATTGCTGCTTATAAAGAACAGAAAAATTCTGAAAAAAACCTGTTGATCATTATTGATGATCTTGAAAAAATCAGAAAACAGGATCAGACCATTGAACTTTTTATTGATAATATTGATGTGTTTCAAAAAATTATTGGAGATAGATAAGGAAATTGGCTACAAACAGGGAGAAGCTGCTGCCCTGGGCAACATCGGCCTCATTTACAGGTCTAAAGGAGACGCGGACAACGCGCTGAAATACCTGAAGCAGGCTTTGGAAATTGCAAAAAAGTATAAATTTAAATTCCTTGAGAAAAAAATCAAATTTTCTTTGGATGAAATAAAGAATAAAAATTCACAATAGCGCCATCAGAAAGATAGCCCTTAGAGCCTATTTCAGTAGGCGACTAAGCGCGACCCAAAAGGCCTGTTGGAAGGGCACGAACCATGTGTACATGGCCTACTGAAATAGGCTCTTAGAATATTTGGGTGGGTAAGAAACGGGGAAATTATTTCGTCCCCGTTCCTAAGCGGGCTCTCCAAATCCATTTCCAGGGTTTTTGAACAGGATACAATTATTCGCCTTATCAGCTCACCAGCTCACCAGCTTACCATCTATCACCTCGGCAAAATATTGGTAAATTGATATTCTTTTACTGGCTCACCTGTTGAGGCTTCAAATTCCTCTTCTCCCCACTGTTCAATACTAAAATATGACTGTCCTTCATCATCCTGGTAACTCCACTGAAGCACTTCCCTACCCTGTCCCTGTCCGTCCTTGTAAAAGCGCCCGCCTCCAGTTTCTTCCATATAATAAGTGACCCCGTCAAAGACAATCTTCTCCGGCGGATCCCCTGTCTCATTGATGCTTTTCTTGATTTGCGAATCAAGGCGACCAAAAGCGATTTTCCGGCTCAGACTCCATTCTTTCTCGTCATCAGACTCCATTTCAAGGTAAACAACATCGTCCCCGCTTTTGAGTTGCCACTCATGAGAAATATCACCCTCGCTCCAGTCGTAATAATTGTAAGCTGATACTTCCCATGTTTTCAGATCATAATCAACCAGGTAGCCCTTTTTAAGCCTGGCCAGGGACAGATCGCTTAAGGGGTCTAATTCATCTTTTTTGGTTTTTTTAAAAAAATCTCTTATTTTCATAACTGGATAGTATATTTTAGTCAATCTTATTAATAGGTTAAAGACTATCAGTTTGCAATAATGGCTCGCAGCACTTGGCTGATAAGCTCAACAGCTTAACAGCTCAACAGCTTGCCTTAAGCCATTCCCATCTTCTGCTTTAATTCCAGTAAAGATTGTGACGTGCTCGGAGGCGAACCGCCGGACAGGGCTTTGTTAATTTCATCATCCACACTTTTGTCTGCGGTAGCCATTTCGCCATAGGCTGTTGCAAGGGATTCGTCTTCTTCAACCCTTGAGCGCATCTTTTCCAGCATGGCGATTGTGCCTGAGGAATCAACCCTGGCAATCTGCTGATTGATCTTCTTGGTGGCCGCTGCGGTCCTGGCCCTGGCCTTTAAGGTGATCAGGTCGTTTTCATAAGTGGTGACAGTAGATTTGATTTTATTCACATTGGCCTGCAGTTGGTTGGCCATCTGCTCGTGCCTTTCGGCATCCTGGGCCAGTTGCACTGACTCCGCTGCAAGCTGTTCCTTCTGGTTAAGGGACTGGGTGGCCAGCCGTTCAGCATCTGCTGAATCAAGTTCGCCGCCTTGCATTTTCTGCAAAAGCATCATGGCCTTGCGCTCGTAATCAGCAGCCAGTTTCTTTTTATTGTCTGCGTCCCTTCTGGTCCTAATCGCCATACTCTTAACCTCAGCCAGACTGCTCATGGCCTGTTGCAGATCCTTTTTGAGATCGCGGATGCCCTGTTCAGTCATTTTTATAGGATCTTCGAGCTTGTCAATTAAAGCGTGAGTTTCGGCCTGGGTCACCCTGAAAATACGTTGAAAAATAGACATAATAAAAAAACCTCCTTTAGTTTGTTTTACTCACAATTAGTCGAACGGTCAAGCGCTTGATCATTTTTTTGCATAATCAAGCAGTTCCGAGCTGTATTCGGCCAGGGCCAGTCCCAGGGCATGGATGGAAGCTTCAAGCTCGTTTCTATCCAGGTTCTCCAGTTGGAGGGTGTCCCGAAAAAGGACTAATTCCGCATTTTCATCCAGGACAAAGGCGCCGTGAACCAGATCACGATTCATCTGCAGCAATCGTTTAAACAGGTTGCCTGGATCATTAGGCGTTTTCATGATAATCTGCTCCAAAACCAGAATCGGTTCCTCGCAGTCTATCACCAGATTCTTAATGCCGTTGTCTTCATCATCCACCACCACCAGTTCTTCTGCCGGGTCCTCACTGACAATGGGTATTTCCATTTCAAATAGATACTGTTTGATCAAATCAAATTTTTCGGGCATGTTAGTTAATCCCCCTTTTTATATGTTTAGTTAAAAGTTCCTACCCCAACACAGGACGATTTGTGGCAATGACTACCAGTTCATCTTCCGTACTGAGCCGGTAATTTGCATCAGGATTGGCAATCAATTTGTGCGTTCCCTTATTTTCCACTGCTACGCAGAGTATGCCATGATTCTTTTTCAGCTTGCACATAACTTCATAAAAGGTCAGTCCTGCCAGGGAAGAAGGCAGCTCAACCTTGTACAGTTCACTTCCGTACCGGTTGCTGACCAGCTCGGTAATCATGTGGGTAATTCCGTGGTCCAGGGCCGCCTGCACCAGAAGATTAGTGCTCAATTCACCCACCACGATGATTTCGTCCGCTTTTGCCCGCCGGCAGTGTTCAATATTTTTGGACTCTATCAATTCTACACAAACATAAACATCCGGATAGAGAGTCTTGATGGTCAAGGTGTCGAGAATTGTCCTAGCGTCACGGACGCGAGCATCCAGTTGATCATCCGAGAGCTGAATCACTGTCTTAGCATCTTTCAGGTTAGCCATTTCAAGGACTTTGGGTTGGACTTCGCCGCGAAGAAAGTGTAAATTCGAATCATCCAGGGGCTTTTCGGTCAACTCTGCAATAACAACTATCGGCACATCCCTGGTTTTGTGGTCAGCTCGTAGTTCTGCTACAATATCACGGCCTCTGAAGTTCCATCCACAGATAACAAAATGTCCTTTCACTCTTACTCTTTTCATGCCCCTGTTCTCCATGAGCTTGTTTTCGATAAGGACACTGGCTATGGTAGCAGTCAATACACCCAGGAAACCAATTCCCAGCATCATAAGCGCTATGCCCACAAACCGGCCGCCCAGGCTAGCCGGAGAAATATCGCCGTATCCTACGGTGGTCACAGTTACAATTGACCACCAAAAGGCATCAAAGAGCCCCAGATTTTTTTCGAAATATGAGAAAGCTATTGTGGCCACGAAAATCAAAGCCAATAGTACAAAGATCACCTTGTGCAGGTTTTCCCGACGCAGTCTCAAGGATATTAATCTTAATATTTGCAAAAAATAAAGCATTAATCAAACAATAAGAATTTATTAATTCACTCCTCTTGCAAAATTATAGGAAATTGATTAATATAACAAGGTGAAAATAGAAAAATTAGAAATATTTCATCAATTAGGTGAATGCAGCCACTATGAATTCACATGAAGCCATTACGCAATTGAATATTGATTGTTACGGATGTATGGGCGACCTCAACAATAAAGATCGCATAGTTCAGATAGCTGAGCGAGCTGCAAAGCAGGTGGGTGCAACGGTTCTTGGGAAGGGTTCCGTATCGTATCCAGGTAGAGGAATAACTGCGGTAATATTTTTGGCTGAATCACACATTCTAGTTTCTACATATCCTGAGTATCAGTACGCAATAGTTGAAATTTTTATGTGTAACTCACAGGCAGACCATCGTGAATGCTGGAGTTGTTTATACGACTATTTACAGCCCGATCGGATCAGTATAAATCAAGATGTCCATTATGTCGGAAACGGCAGTGGGCTTGCGCTCGACAAGGCTTCCAGAAAACTTGAGTTATAGACTTTCAGATAAATAATTTCACTGCGTTAGGAACGGGGACGAAATAACTTCCCCAAGTAGGCGCATAGATTTGGGTCAAATTTGTTCGATCTCAAATCACAAAAGTTGATGGAATAGCGGGCTATTTTGATATTTTTGTGATTTGAG